>JASFRP010000416.1:0-4306 GCA_050114895.1 Gemmatimonadota bacterium | reverse complement strand
GCCCACAGGGGTGGGGAGAGGACTGGAGGAGGCGGCCGGGATCAGGAGAGGCTCGACGGGGAAGGACACGATCCTGAGGGGCACGGTGAACACGGACGAAAGCAACACCGCGGCGACAAGGCGGAACACGGCGACCATCACGCTGACATGGCCGGGGATTTCAAGCTTCGTTTCTGGGTTTCCCTTGGGCTAACCCTTCCCATTCTCCTTCTTTCCCCCCTCATCCAGGACGCCCTGGGAGTCCAGGAGGTCCTGGCCTTTCCGGGGGATCTCTATCTCCTCTTCGGCATCTCCTCTCTGGTCTTCTTCTACGGCGGATGGCCCTTCCTGAAGGGAGCGATGAAGGAGGTGCGGGAGAGATCTCCGGGGATGATGCTCCTTATCGCCCTGGCCATCATCACGGCGTATGCCTATTCCGGGGTCGTGGTGGCGGGACTTCCCGGCAAGATCTTCTTCTGGGAGCTGGCAACCCTGGTGGATGTCATGCTCCTGGGCCACTGGATCGAGATGCGTTCCGTCATGGGAGCATCCGAGGCCGTGGAGGAGCTGGCGAAGCTCATGCCCTCCCAGGCCCACCGAAGATCAGAGGACGGCTCGGTGGAGGACGTTCCCTTGGAGAAGCTCGAGGTGGGGGACCGGGTGGTGGTCAAGCCCGGGGAGAAGATCCCGGCCGATGGAGAGGTAAAGGAAGGGGATTCGGCCGTGAACGAATCCATGGTGACGGGGGAGTCCAGGCCCGCGGCCAAGACCGCCGGGGACGAGGTCATCGGAGGAAGCGTGAACGGGGAGGGTGCACTGGACGTGGAGGTGAGGAAGCTGGGGTCCGAATCCTTCCTGTCGCAGGTAGTGGACCTGGTCCGGGAGGCCCAGGAAAGCCGCTCCCGGACCCAGGACCTGGCGAACAGGGCCGCTGTATGGCTCACCTTCATCGCCCTGGGCGGGGGCGCCCTCACAATGGTCATCTGGAAACTTCTGGTAGGGATGGAGTTCGCCTTCGCCATGGAGCGGAGCGTGACCGTCATGGTCATCACCTGTCCCCACGCCCTCGGGCTGGCCATCCCCCTGGTGGTGGCGGTATCCACCTCCCTGGGTGCGAAGAACGGCCTCCTGATCCGGGACCGGGCCGCCTTCGAGTCGGCCCGGAGGATGGAGGCCATTCTCTTCGACAAGACCGGGACCCTGACGAAGGGGGAATTCGGCGTGACGGAGGTGCTGTCCTTCGGTGGAATGGAGAAGGAGGAGGTTCTGGAGCTGGCCGCCGCCGTGGAAAGCCGCTCCGAGCACCCCATCGCCAGGGGCATCGCGGAAGCGGTGGATAAGCCTGGGTCGGTGGAGGACTTCGATTCCATCCCCGGAAAGGGGGCCCTGGGCAAGGTGGACGGACGGAAGGTGCGGGTGGTGAGCCCCGGATACCTGCGGGAGGAGGAATTAGGGCATGACGCCCTGGAGGACGACCAGGTGGCACAGCTAACCCAGGAAGGAAAGACGGTGGTCTACGTGGTGGTAGAGGAAGAGGTCCAAGGGGCCGTGGCCCTGGCGGACATCATCCGGGAGGAATCGAAGGAAGCCATTCGACGCCTGAAGGAGATTGGCATCAAACCCATGATGATCACCGGGGACAACGAGCGGGTGGCCCGTTGGGTGGCGGAGGAGCTGGAGTTGGAGGAGTATTTCGCGGAGGTCCTCCCGGACCAGAAAGCCGAGAAGGTGAAGGAGATACAGGGCAGGGGCCTGAGGGTGGCCATGACGGGGGACGGGGTAAACGACGCCCCGGCCCTGGCACAGGCCGACGTGGGGATCGCCGTGGGGGCCGGGACGGACGTGGCCGTGGAAGCGGCGGACATTGTCCTCGTCCGGTCCGATCCTTTGGACGTCCAGGCGGTGACCGAGCTGTCGAAGGCCACCTACCGAAAGATGCTGCAGAATCTATGGTGGGCGGCAGGATACAACATCCTGGCGATTCCCCTGGCGGCCGGGGCTCTGTCCTGGGCAGGGATAGTCCTGGGGCCGGCGGTGGGAGCGGGGCTCATGTCGGCCAGCACGGTCATCGTGGCTGTGAATGCCCGGTTTCTGAAGCTGGAGGGGAAGGATCGGGGGCCCAGACGCGGAGGGTCCAGATCTGCAGAGTGAGGTGGTGGCCTCCAGGGGATACCCCCTCGGCACCTTCGTGCTTCGGAGCACTCGACGTCTCCTTTAGGGTGGGCCTGCCTTCGGAGACGCGGTTAACCTTCGCCGATCTCCTGTCCGGTCACCCTTTGCCGATCTCCTGTCCGGTCACCCTTCGCGGATCTCTCGCCGGGCCCGTTCCGTCGCCTCTTTCAGCTCCCCCCAGGCACCGTCCAACCCGGCCTTGATCTCCTTCCAGGCATCCGCTCCCCGGTTCTTGGCTTCCCGGATCTCCGTCCGCAGCTCCTCCTGCTTCGTCGCCAGGGCACGCTTCGCTTCCAGGTAGGCACCTCTGGCCTGCTCCGGCCCCCGCTTCACCTGCTCCTCCAGCCGGGCGATGTCGACCTTCAGCTCCGTGAACCTCGTTCTCGTCTCCTTCAGATACTCTTCCCTTTCGGTCGTCCGGTTCATGACTCCCTTTCCTCTCTTGATCTCCGATTTGGCTGAAACGGTCCCAGCCGCTCTCTCTCTGCATAGACCAGAGACGTCGAGAGGGTCCATCCGGACTCCCACGCCTTTCCCCTGAGGGTGTCCAGGAATGGGAGCGGAGGGGGAGCCGTTGGGAGGCCTTCTGCCGGATCAGTGAGTCCCTTCAAAAAAACCGCCGATCCGGCAGTTTCTCTTCAAGACGCTACCCCAGGGTTCGACGACGTTCCCGGATGTCGAGATGGAGGATGGCCTCCCTGTGACGCACATCCTGCCTGCATTGCCATTTGTGGGTAAGAGGAGACCCGCCACCTCGCTCAGGAGACGGGACGGCTATCCCATGAGCGAATGCGCTCCTGTCGGGGGAAATCAGCCGGAAAGGGGAAGAGCGGGCCTTTCGGCAGCCCGCCTCGGCCTTCACCTCCCGCCGCGTTCCATCTGCGCAAGGTGGGCCCTGGCGAAGTTCATGACTTCGAGGGAGTAGTTCGTGCGAAGGGGGAGCGCGCGGTCTCCCTTGAGGCCCAGGGCCCGGTTCAACTCTCGACGCACCTGGTTCTCCACGCGGATGGAGCAAGCCAATTCTCGAGAATCGGAAAAGTCCGCGCCGGTGGGCGGGTCGTCGCAGAAGTCCTCCAGTTGCTTCGTGGCGGCGATGCTGCCGACGTGGGCGACGAACTCGTGTGCCAGGATCGCCAGGAAGTCCTGGTCGATGCGCCACTCATCTTGCCGATGCCGAAAACCACTCTCCAGCCGCAGGAAGAGCCGAGGCGCGGCGACTGCAGCCGATCCGTCGAATCCCGGCGGAATCCCCCCCACCGCCTCCCGCGGAAATCGAAAAAGGGCCTCATCGGGATTTCCGATGGGGCCGGATGGAGGCGGCGGGAGTCGAACCCGCGTCCACGAGTGGGTCGTCAAGAGCCTCTACGTGCGTAGATCACTGTCAGGGTTCGCCCTCAGGCGGCCAGTGAACAGCCGATCCCAGTGAAATGCCCGACCCGCCCTCGCCCCTGAACCAGAAGCGCCAATGCCAGTAGGTCCCGCTCCCCGGACCGCTCGGCGATGATTGCGGCGTCGCGCCCGAGATCGTGGGCGCCCTCCGGGTCGCCCGCCCCGAATCGCTCCAGGGCCTTCGGCAGCAGCAGGTAGCCACCCGCCACGGCGTCGTCCCCCACCTCGCGCGCAAGCCTGTGGCCACGCTCCAGGGTGTCCACGAAGGCGCCCTCATCGCCCACCAGGTACGACGACACCGCCAGCCTCCACAGATCGTCCACCGCCAGTGGAGACTCCGCATCGGCCGCGTTCAGTGATTCACGCGCAGCCAACCAGTCGCGCCGTTCGTACGCACGGCGGCCCTGCTCCAGGAGATCGGTGGATTCGGAGGGGTGTCGGTCCATAATGAGATGATAGGCACGACAGGCTCGCGGTGCATAGGATCGCCGTCAATCGTAGCCGTCGACGGCGAAGGATGGCACTGCCAAAGGGTGTCGCGATGTGCGGATGGGCGACGTATGGCACCGGAAAGAGGTCTTCGTGAAGATCGAGAGCAAGCGAGCACGTTTCTGGCGTGCCGTCGGAGGGGCTGGCAACGCTGAGGGAACGTGATCAGCGGGGCTCCCGGGCGGCCGATCCCGCCGGACCCAGGAGAGATTCGAGGGAGAGCGAAACGGAAACGAGATGACGCCTCTCCCCTCACCGCATCTCGCCGATGGCCGCG
>JASFRP010000415.1:0-4320 GCA_050114895.1 Gemmatimonadota bacterium | reverse complement strand
CGGGCTTCTTCCTGGTCTACAGGGACATCATGAACCTGGCCCGGGAGGTGGCGCTGCGGGTCCGGGGAGACGCTCCCAGGGCCCGCTCGGGGCTCCCTCCGGGGCGAGGACGCGGCTCCTCGGTCTCCTCCATCATCTGCTATCTCATCGGACTCTCCCACATCGACCCTGTGGAGACGAACCTCTTCCTGGGCCGTTTCCTGAACGAGGCCCTGAACACGGTCCCGGATATCGACCTGGACTTCCCCCGGAACATCCGGGAGGAGCTCATCCTGGCCGTCTACGAGAAGTACGGGACCGAGCATGCCGGGCTGGTCTGCACCTTCCCCACCTACCGCCTCCGCTCGGCGGTCCGGGAGATCGGCAAGGTCCTGGAGCTCCCTCTGGGGGACTTGGAGAAGCTCACCAAGCTGGCGGAGCACCGCTCCGCCGGGGGGTTGAAGGAAGAGCTGGAGACGCTGGAAGAGTTCCGGGAGAAGGTGAAGGCCCCCCTCTGGCAGGCCCTGGGGGCCCTGGCCGAAGAGATCGCCGGCCTTCCCCGGCACGTTTCCCAGCACGTGGGGGGGATGATCATCTCCTCCCGTCCACTGGTGGAGATCGTCCCCCTGGAACCGGCGGCCTGGGAAGGGCGGGTCCTGTGCCAGTGGGACAAGGACTCCTGCGAGGACGCCGGCTTCATCAAGATCGACTTCCTGGCTCTGGGAATGCTCTCACTGGTGGAGGAGGCGGTGGACCTCATCGCCGAGCGGAAGACGGGGGGGGCCGGAGGGGAACCGGTGGTGGGTGGCGCCCCGGATCTCTCCAGAATCGACTACCACGACGAGGAGCTCTATGACTTGATCTGCTCCGGGGACACGGTGGGGATCTTCCAGATCGAAAGCCGGGCCCAGATGCAGATGATCCGCCGGGTGCGGCCACGGAACCTGGCGGACCTGGCGGTGGAGGTGGCCCTGGTACGCCCCGGACCTATCGTGGGAGGAGCCGTGAACCCTTACGTCACCCGGCGGGAGGCACAGCGGGCGGACCCGGGCTACCAGGTCCCCTACGATCACCCTCTCCTGGAGGAGGCCCTGGGGGAAACGCTGGGGGTCATCATCTACCAGGACCAGGTCCTGAAGGTGTGCAAGGCCCTGGCGGGCTTCTCCGACGGCCAGGCCGAAGGGCTGAGGCGGGCCATGAGCCGGAAGCGCTCCAGGGAAGCCATGAGCGCCTACGAGGAGGCCTTCCTGGAGGGAGCGATGGCCAAAGGGGTTCCGGAAGAGGTGGCCCGAAAGGTCTTCCTCCAGGTGGTTGGCTTCAGCGAATTCGGCTTCCCCAAGTCCCACGCCGCCGCCTTCGGGCTCCTGGCCTACCAGTCGGCCTGGCTCCGGCACTACTACCCCACCGAGTACTACGTGGGGCTCTTCAACAACCAGCCCATGGGCTTCTACTCTCTGGACGCCCTGGGGAGGGACGCCCGGCGCCACGGCATCGAAACCCTCCTCCCCCACGTGAACCGGAGCGACGTCCGCTGCACCGCCGAGGGGAAGGACCTCCGCATCGGGCTGGGGTTCGTACGGGGGTGGGGAGAAGAGATCGCGGAGCGGGTGGTAGCCGAGCGGGAAAAGAACGGACCCTTCCATTCCCTTCCCGATTTCCTGCGCCGGACCCCGGCGGCTCTGAAGCGCCCCGCCATCGAGAACCTCATCTGGGTGGGAGCCCTCGAAGACTTCGGCCTCACGCGCCGAGAGCTCCTCTGGCAGGCCGGGCTCTGGTTGGGTCCCGAGACGGACCCCGAGCGCACGGGGGGCCGGGAGGACCACGTCCAGGTGGAGATGGAGCTGGAGGATCCCTACGCAGGAATCCACTTCGGGGACATGGACGCGGAGGAGCGAATGGTCTCGGAGTACCGCATGCTCCGCTTCTCGGCGTCCCTTCATCCCCTGGCCCTCATTCGGGACCAGCTCCCAAAAGGAACCATTTCTTCAGGGCAGCTGAAAGACCTCCCCAACGGCTCCACGGTGAGGTTGGCAGGGATCGTCGTAGCCCGACAAAGACCTCAAACTGCTAAGGGCTATGTATTTGTATTATTTGAAGATGAGGACGGTCCTATAAACGTGATTGTGAAGCCGAAAACCTACCAGCGGGACCGAACCACCATCCGGATGGAGCCCTTCGTGGCGGTGAGGGGACGGCTCCAGAAGGACGGAGAAACCACCAACGTCATCGCCTACGAGGTGACGGGTCTGCGCCTCCGGGGCCGAGCCCCGAAAGAGGAAGAGGAGCTCTTCCCCTCCCTGCCCGGGACCCAGGAGTGGTGGCCGGATCGCGGGAAGCTGGAAAAGAGAGCGACGGCCGGACCGGGCACCCCGGACGGAAGGCCTGCAATCGAGAGGCCTCGGCGGACGGGACGGGAGAGCCAGAGGGAGGCCGGCGAGCGTCGACGCCAGGAAGCCATGGAAGAGTCGGCAGAGGAGCGCCGGCGGAGAGCGGACCACTCCCCCGTGGGGGGGAGGCCGGGTACTCCCGAGCTTCCCTCGGCCAGGGAGTGGTGGGGGAAGCCGGAAGAGGCCCGGAAGAGCCCCTTCTACTACCTCACTTCCCTGAGGCAGAGCTCCCCTGGAATCAAGAGCTGGGGGTGAGGACCGACCAGGAGAAAAGATCACCCGGAAAGCCTCGTCCTCCCCCCGAGCCAAGCGTATCTTCTGGGGAACAGATCGGCCCGAGGCTTTCCCCTACCCTGGCAGGGAGGACTCCGCCATGAAGGTCAGCCGGTACATGACCCAGAAGCTCATCACCGCCACGCCTGCCATGAGCGTGAAACAGGCCTTCCTCCTCATGAGGACCCACAGGGTCCGACACATCCCCGTGGTGGAGGGGGAGAAGCTGGTGGGGATCATCAGCGACCGGGACCTTCGGCGACCCCGGTGGGCGGAGGAGCTGGACGACTGGACCGCCTATTACCAGGTGGACGAGAATCACGCCGTGGCCGACATCATGACGCGGACCCCCGAGACCCTCAGGGCTTCCGATGACGTAAGAAAAGCGGTGGCGATCTTCAGGGACCGTCGCTACGGGGCCCTTCCGGTTCTCAACAAGGACGGAGAGTTGGTGGGAATCCTGTCGGCCCAGGACCTCCTGGGAGCCCTGGACGAGTTCCTGTCAAAAGGCACCAAGAGCAGGTGAGGTCGGGGGATTCAGTGCGCCTCGGTGTGGGCTGAGGCCAGCTCTGCCAGCCGCGTCCGCTCTTCCTCGGAAAGCACGGCGGGAAAGGGAGAGCACTCCCTCAGCCTCACGGCTCTGGGAGATTCGGACCCCAGGAAGCTCAGCAACCTGGGGAGAGAGAAGGTGTCCAGGATCTTCTGCCACTCCCAGAGGTCGAACCCGTTCCCGTTCCGGTTTTCCCTCAACCGCCCCTTGACGTTCTCCCGGGCTCGGCGGAGGACCGAGAGATCCTCCTCCAGGAGGGCCACCAGGGCGCCTGAGAATTCCGGCGATTCGGGATTCAGCTTCCCGTTGCCGGAGCTGCGGCCCTTCTCGGCGGCTTCCTCCCCTGCGCACCCCATTCCTTCCGAGTGAGACAACCCCAACTGCATGCTCATTTCGGAACGCTCCGCCGCGAAGAGACGGGCGACCTCCTTCGCCAGGATCCCCTCTCGCCGGAAGGCAAACAGGCTTGTCTTGCCATCCCCGGTCTTTTCCACAAGACCGGTCTGAACGAGGCGATGGAGAATTCTCCGAGCCCCTGACTCCGTGGTTCCTGACCTGGCCGCGGCTTCGGAGGCTGGGAGGGGTTTGGTAGGCTCGGTGGCCAATACACGGAGGAGTTGGACCTGGCCCTTGCTGGCGAAGATCTCGTTCAGCGGGCAACGCAGGCTGCTCTGTTTCGACGCGGTAGGCTGCATGACAGATGTCCGCCGAGAGAACAGGTTTTTCTGGAAACGAATGTTTAGAACATGTGTTTGGGCATCACACTAAGGATTTGGTGGTCTCGAGGCAAGGGTTTCCTTCGTGAAATTATGTATCGGCGGGGCGGGGGTGCCGGATTCGGCTGATCGCGGCACGAGGATCCGCCAAAAACAGCCCCGGGGGCAGTCCCCCGGGGCTGTTCCTCCTTCCTCCGTCAGGCCCCCAAGGGCCGTCGGGATAGAGCCTACATTCCCACCTTCTCCTTGTACCAGGAAGTGGTGTGGGACTTCGGACGCGTGATGGGCTCCCACCAGGCCCGGCTCATGATGAGCTGGGAAAGGAGGCCCATGGCACGGGAGACGCTGAAGAAGACGGTGTAGAACTCCAGCTCGGTGATTCCGTAGTAGTACAGCAGAGCGCCGGAGCCGGCAT
>JASFRP010000414.1:0-4341 GCA_050114895.1 Gemmatimonadota bacterium | reverse complement strand
TCTCCGGAGCCCATGGCCCGCATCGCCCCTTTTTTGATACACTGCACCTTCTCGTGCAACAGTCCATCCCGGAGCCGGTCATGAACGAACACCCTCGAAGCCGACCGGGGATCCGGGCACCCTACTGGTGCCTCGCCCCTCAGGCCGCCGTTGCCCTCCTCCTGCTTGTCGGCTCAGCTGCTCCCACGGGAGCTCAGGAGGCCGCCCCCACCCAGGCCCGCCCACTGGAAATTGCCGACATGTTCCAGATCAAGAGAGTGGGGAGTCCCATGGTCAGCCCCGATGGCGGGTGGGTGGCTTTCACCGTCAGCACACCTTCCACCCCCACGAAGAGCGGCAGCACTCAGATCTGGATGGTCGCCGCCGACGGTGATGGAGACCCCATTCCCATGACGGCGAAAGGGTACTCTGCTTCCAGCCCGGAGTGGAGCCCCGACGGAAAGTACCTCTCCTTCGTCGCCACCCGGGGGGACAGCGCCAAGGCACAGGTCTGGGTGCTGGACCGCCGCATGGGAGAGGGCCAGGAACTTACCAAGGAGAAGTGGGGGATTTCGGGTTACGAGTGGTCTCCCGATGGAAGCAAGCTTCTCCTCACCATCCGGGACCCCGACCCCATCGACACACTCCCGGAGCACGAGAAGCCGAAGAGCCGGCCCCCCTGGGAGATCGACCGCCTGCAGTTCAAGCAGGACAGGGTAGGGTACATCACCGGGGACCGGCACACCCACCTCTACGTCTTCGACCTGGCCACCCGGAAGACGACGCAGATCACCTCCGGGGACTATGACGTCAGCTCACCGGCGTGGAGCCCCGACGGCACGAGGGTGGCCTTCGTGGCGAACCGAACCGAGAACCCCGACGGGAACGAGAACACGGATATCTGGGTGGTGGACGCCGCCAACACCGACCAGGGGGAGACCCTCATCCAGGTCACCACCAACCCCGGCTCCGACGGCTCGCCGGCATGGAGCCCCGACGGGGAGTGGATCGCCCATGTCACCTCACGGGAGCCGGAGATCATCTGGTACGACGTGAGCGAGCTCGCGGTGGCCAGCGCCGACGGGAGCGGTGAGCTCCGGATCCTGACGGAGGCCCTGGACCGGAACGTGAGATCTCCGAAATACTCGGAGGACGGCCGGTACATCTTTGTCGGGATCGAGGACTCGGCGGAGGACCACCTGGGGCGGGTCAATGTCCGAAACGGACGCATGGACCGCCCCGTCTCCGGGGAGCTCACGGTGGGTGGATTCGATCTCGGCCCCGACGACGATGTCTTCGTTTCGGTGGCACGAACGAACCTTCCCGGTGAGATCTTCTCCGTCGACGACGATGGTGAGCTGACACAGCTCACGAAGGTCAACGAAACATTCCTGCGCAGCATCCGCCTGGGGCAGACCTACGACGCCACGTTCGCCAGCGCCGACGGGACGGAGATCGAGAGTTTCTTCTACCTGCCCCCGGGATACCAGGAGGGGATGAGATATCCCACCCTCCTCCGGATCCACGGCGGCCCCGTGTCGCAGTACTCCCACTCCTTCAATTTCGAAGCCCACCTCCTGGCGGCGAAGGGGTACGTCGTGGTCACTCCCAACCCCCGGGGCTCCTCGGGTTATGGCCAGGCGTTCAGCCACGCCATCTGGGCTGACTGGGGGAACAAGGATTACCAGGACGTCCTTGCGGCCGTGGACCACGCCATTGAGGAAGGATGGGCCGACTCCGAGAGGCTCGGGGTGGGTGGGTGGTCGTACGGAGGCATCCTCACGGACCACGTCATCACCAAGACGGACCGGTTCGAGGCCGCCATCACCGGGGCCAGTGAGTTCCTCTACGTCACCAACTACGGTCACGACCATTACCAGCTCCAGTGGGAGAAGGAGCTCGGCCTTCCCTGGGAGAGTCGGGAGACGTGGGAGCGGATCAGCCCCTTCAACCAGGTGGACAAGATCACGACTCCCACGCTGGTCATGGGCGGGGAGAGTGACTGGAACGTGCCCATCAACAACGGGGAGCAGCTCTACCAGGCGCTGCGGCGCATGGGGCGGGTGACCCAGCTGGTGGTCTACCCGGGCCAGAGCCACGGTCTCTCGGTGCCGGCGTACCAGGTGGACCGATACGAACGGTACCTGAAGTGGTACGACAAATACGTGAAGCAGCTCACGGAACCCGTGGTCGAGGAAGGGAGGTAGAGATGAAGCAGCCAAAGAAGGTCCCGACGCAGTTCTCCTTCCTGCCCCGCCTGACCAGTGCGTCGCTGCGGGTCGCCCGCTCCCTACCAGCCATTCTCTCCCCCTGGCTCCTCCGCTCCCTCTTGGGTAAGGGGCCCACGGCGCTCCTTCTTCTCCTCGTCTTGACACCGACCCTCTTCGCCCAGACCCCCCCTCGCCCCCTGGAGATCGAGGACCTGTTCACCATCAAGAGCGTGGGGAATGCGGAGATCTCTCCCGATGGGGAGTGGGTGGCCTACACCGTCACGACCACGAACCTCGCCAAGGAAGAGTCGAAGACTCAGATCTGGATGGTCTCCTCCGCCGGTGGGGAGGCGATTCCCCTCACCATGTCCAGCGAGTCCGTCTCCGGCCCCAAGTGGAGCCCCGACGGGAAGTACCTCTCTTTCCTGACGACTCGGGGGGAGGATGCGAAACCCCAGGTCTGGGTCCTGGACCGGAGGGGTGGGGAGGCCCGACAGCTCACCGAGATCGAGGACGGCGCCGGGAGCTTCGAGTGGTCTCCCGACGCGTCGAAGCTGGTCATGGCCATCCGGGACAAGGATTCGACGGCGGCTTCCGGGGGGTCCGGAGCGGGGGGCGGGAGCCGGGTCCGGGACCCATGGGTCATCGACCGGCTTCAATTCAAGCGTGACGGCCGGGGATACCTGGCCGACAGTCTCCGGACACACCTCTACGTGTACGACATCGCTTCGAAGAGGCTGACCCAGATCACCTCCGGGCGTTGGGACGAGGGAAGCCCGGCCTGGAGCCCCGATGGCACCAGGATCGCCTTCGTGAGCAACCGGACGGAGGACCCCGACGCCAACTCCAACAACGACATCTGGGTGGTGGCGGCGGATAACACCGACGGGGGAGCCACGCTCATCCGCATCACCACCTACGACGGAAGCGACGGAAGCCCAAGCTGGTCCCCCGACGGGAGGTGGATCGCCTACACCACGCAGCTCGGCGACCCCCGCGTCTCAGCCATGAGCAACAACCGCCTGGCGCTTCGGGCTACTGACGGGAGCGGCGAGCGACGCATCCTCGGCAATGACCTGGACCGGATGGTGGGTTCCCCGAAGTTCACTCCCGACGGCAGTGCCCTCCTCTTCTCCATCGGGGACTCGGGAGAGAACCATGTGGGGCGGATCTCCATCGAGACCGGGGAGATCACGCGCCCCGTCGCCGGCGAGATCAGCGCCCGGGGCTTCACGTCCAGCCCGGACGGGAGGATTGCCACCACAGTGTCCATCCCCGAGATGCCTGGTGAGGTGTTTGTGCAGACCGGGGGGGAACTGGTCCAGCTCACGCACGTGAACGATTCCATCATGGGTGTCATCCAGGAAGCGGAAGTGGAGAACATCCACTTCAACTCTCCCGACGGGACCGAAGTGGAGGGGTGGGTCTTCTTCCCACCGGGCTTCCAGGAAGGCACCCGGTATCCCACGATCCTGAGGATCCACGGCGGACCTCATGGATCCTTCGGCGTGGGCTGGAACTTCGAGGCCCAGCTCCTGGCTGCCAAGGGCTACCTGGTGCTCATCACGAACCCCCGGGGCTCGTCGGGCTACGGGAACGATTTCAGCATGGCACTCTGGCAGAAGTGGGGAATCCCCGACTTCCAGGATGTCATGGCAGGCGTGGACGACGTCGTCCAGCGTGGATGGGCCGATCCCGACCGCCTGGGCGTCGGGGGATGGTCCTACGGAGGAATCCTGACCAACTACGTCATCACAAAGTCCACCCGCTTCAAGGGGGCCATCTCGGGTGCAAGCATGGGGCTCCTGGTGGCGAACTTCGGGGTGGACCACTACCAGCTCGGCAACGAGCGGGAGTGGGGGCTGCCCTGGGAGAATCGCCAGATGTGGGAGGATCTCTCCCCCTGGAACGACATCGACCGGGTCACCACGCCCACCCTCTTCATGGGGGGTGAGTCGGACTGGAACGTGCCCGTCCTGAACTCGGAGATGATGTATCAGTCCCTGAAACGTCGCGGTATCGACACGCGACTGGTGGTTTACCCCGGGCAGCCACACGGACTCAGGGTGCCGTCCTACAACGTGCATCGGTACAAGGAGTATCTGGCCTGGTACGACCGGTACGTCAGGGGTGGACAGGGCTCGGCCGGGCT
>JASFRP010000413.1:0-4341 GCA_050114895.1 Gemmatimonadota bacterium | reverse complement strand
CCACTGAGGGATTCTACCGCGGGGTTCAGGGAAAGCCAACAGCCTGACACCCTTGTCAGCGGCTCAACACACCCGCCCCATCTGATTCCGGCGAGATGGACGTTCCTCTCTTTCCAAACTCGCTCCCACCTCGCAGGTTCTCCACGGACCCGACCACTTCCCGGGAGCCTCACCGGCTTCCGTTGGACTCTTGCCCAGGAGTCACGATGCGAAGGCACCTCGCACGTCTCGTGTTTGCGACGATTCCCCCGTCGCTCGTCCTCACCCTTCTCGCCCCGGCTTTCACTGCTCCCTTTGGCGAAGGGGCGTTCCCCGCACACCCGGGGGCCCTCCACGCCCAAGTCTCGACGCCGCTGGACTCCGCCACCCTGGCCGCTTTCCGCTGGCGGTCGGTGGGTCCGGCCAACATGTCGGGTCGGATCACCGACGTGGAAGGGATTCCGTCACCGTCGAAGACCTTCTTCGTGGCCGCGGCTGCCGGAGGAATCTGGAAGACCACCAACAACGGCATCACATTCCGGCCCGTGTTCACGGACCAGAGGGTCATCTCCATGGGGGATCTGGCCATCGCCCCCTCGGACACCATGCAGATCTGGGCGGGGACCGGGGAGGAGGACTCCCGGAACTCCATCTCGCCGGGAGGTGGGATCTACAAATCCACCGATGGGGGCCTGACCTGGGAGTTGAAGGGTCTGGAGGAAACGCAGGCCATCGGGCGCATCGTGGTTCATCCCACGAACCCGGACCGGGTGTGGGTGGCGGCGCTGGGGCACATCTGGGATTCGAACCCGGAGCGGGGCCTCTATCGGACGGATGACGGAGGGGAGAGCTGGGATCTGGTGAAGTTCGTCAGTGACAAGGCGGGCTTCGTGGACGTGGCCATCCACCCGGAGAACCCGGATATCCTCTTTGCCGCTTCCTGGGAGCGGGTGCGGGGCCCCTACTTCCTCCAGAGCGGGGGACCCGGGAGCGCACTCTGGAAGACGACGGACGGGGGAGACACCTGGATGAAGGTGGAGGGTCCCGGATGGCCCACAGGAAACCTGGGCCGTATCGGGCTGGCCATCTCCCAGAGCAATCCGGACATCATGTACGCCCTGGTGGAGGCGGAGGCCTACGAGGGGAACGACACACCCTCCGGCCTCTACCGCTCCAATGACGGGGGGATGACCTGGGAGCAAATGAACACCAACGACACGCGGCCCTTCTACTACTCCCAGGTTCGGGTGGACTCGAAGGACCCGGACCGGGTGTACTGGTCCTCCACGCCGGTGAACGTCTCCAACGACGGAGGGCGCACCATCGGGACCACCACCAACGGGATCCACGTGGACCACCACGCCATGTGGATCGACCCGGTGGACCCGGAGCGGATCGTCACGGGGAACGACGGGGGGATCGGCATCACCTTCGACAAGGGCGGGAACTGGCTCTTCCCCAACGTGATGCCTGTCGGGCAGTTCTACGAGGTGAGCTACGGGATGGAGGTGCCGTACACGGTGTGTGGGGGTCTTCAGGACAACGGGTCCTGGTGCGGGCCCAGCAGGCGTCGGCAGGGAGGCATCAGCAACTACATGTGGAAGACCGTGGGAGGTGGGGACGGCTTCTACACCCTCCAGGATCCGGTGCGGCCGGAGATCGTGTATTCCGAGTCCCAGGGAGGAAGCATGAGCCGGGTCAATACGATCACCGGGGATCGGATGAGCCTTTCGAAGCCCGGGCGGGGGCGGGGCGGTCCTCCTGGAGCCCCGGCGGAGGAGGAGAATGCTCAGGGGCAGGAGGAGTCATGGCGGTGGAACTGGGACACACCGATGGTTCTCTCTCCCCACGATCCCACCGTACTCTACGCCGGCGGCAATCGGGTCCTGAAGTACACGAACCGGGGTGAGGAGTACGAGGTCATCTCCCCGGACCTCACGTACGCCGATCCGGAGAAGATCGAGGTAAGCACCAACACCACGGGAGGGATCACCGTGGATGCGACGGGGGCGGAGACCTTCGCCACCATCGTGGCCCTGGCTGAATCACCCTTGCAGAAGGGGTTTCTCTTCGCCGGAACCGACGATGGTCGAAGCTGGATCAGCAGGAACGATGGAGGCGACTGGGAGGAGCTGACGGGCCGGTTCCCCGGGGTGCCGGAGGGTACCTGGGTCCGGCGCATCGAGCCCTCGAGCCATGACGTGAACACCTTCTTCGTGGCCTTCGATGGGCACCGGACCAATGATTTCACGCCGTATGTCTACATGACCTCGGATGGCGGGCGAACCTTCCGCTCCATCGCCAGCGACCTCCCCACCGGCGGGCCGGACTTTGTCCACGTGATCCGGCAGGACCTGCGAAACCCGAATCTCCTGTTCGTGGGAACCGACGTCGGTCTTTACGTCTCCACCGACATGGGCGGCCACTGGCAGACTTTCATGGAAGGGCTTCCCACGGTCCCGGTCCACGACCTCAAGATCCACCCCCGTGATCGGGAGCTCATCGCCGCGACCCATGGCCGATCGATCTGGATCGTCGACATCGCTCCCCTCCAGGAGCTGACGGACCAGGTCATGGCGGAAGACGTCCACCTCTTCGAGCCCGCACCGGCTCTCCAATTCGGGAATCCTCCAGTGGGAGGTGAGTCCACCGGGCATCAGTTCTTCGAGGGTACGAGCGCGTCGTATGGGGCGGAGATCGTCTACCGCATCGGACCGAACGCCGACATTCCGGCCCCGGGCGGCCCCGGGATGGCCGCGGGTCAGCGGCCCCAGAGGCCAACGGGTGGCGCCCCGGGAGGCCGTCAGGGCCGGCCCGAACCTCAGGTGGAGATCGAGATCCTGGGGGCCGACGGCCAGGTCTGGCACACGGGAACCTCGCCGGCCACGCCCGGCCTGCATCGTTATCAGTGGAATTTCCGAGGCGAGGCTCCGCCTCCACCGCCCAAGACGGAGGAGCAGATCCAGGACAGCATCCAGGCCGTAGCCCGTGTTCAGGAGATCGTTGATTCCCTGGTGGCCGAAGGATCGGACCGTGCCCAGCTGGAGCGGACCCGAGACATGCTCCTCTCCGGGAACCGCCAGGGGATGATGGGCATGTTCGGTGGTGGCGGTGCGGGTGCTCGGGTTCGCGATCCCGATGAGTTTGTGGAGCGCCCCGGGGAGAGTTGGACCACCGGGGGACGGGGCGGTGGCGGAGGCTTCACCCCGGAGCTGAGGGCTCTTTCCCAGGCTGCCAGGGCCATCACTGGAGGCGCACGGTTCGGAGGGGGAGGCCGAGGTGGGGGCGGGCAGGCTTCTCTGGCCGAAGCGGGAGATTATACGGTCATCCTGCGGGTAGGCGGTCAGGAGTTCCGGCAGGTCCTGACGGTGGTCCAGGGTGCCGATGCTGGAGAAGGCGGAGGTTTTTTTCAGGACCTCTGGTGATTCTGAGGCCATGACGTAATCTTCGGGGTGCCCCCCGGCTGGGGGGCACCCCATTCTCGTTCAGGAGGTCAGGATGCTCCTAGAACAGCCGCGACCCGGCTTCCGCCGGTGCAGATCGGTGATGGCCGGGCTCTCCATCTCCGCCATCCTTCTCCTGGGCCCCGGTGCCAAGCCGATCCAGGGTCAGGTCCCAGGCGACCGGATCCACGTTTCTGTGAGCCTCGGCGGGTACGTCATGCTGGGGATCGGCCTCACCCACTGGGTGGAAGAGCATCACGCCCTCGAGGCCACTCTCTACCCCGTCGGCTTCCCCTGGGAGGGCTTCCCCTTCGCCGCCAAGCTCGGGTACGCGTGGACTCCTTCAGACGAGGTCTGGCGAGCGAAACTCGGTGGGAACGTGACGGTTCTCCGCCACCGTCATCCGGGGCACAGCGGGGGGTTCACTCCGGTCCTGGCCTTCACCCCGGGGCTCCAGTACGATCCCACGGACCAGCGAAGTATCAGGCTGGATCTCTGGATGTCCTACTACCTCCTGGAAGGTGTCTTCGCCCCCACGGCCCTGGAGGTCATCCACGCCTGGAAATAGGGCGAGATCTCGGGGGTCGGGGTGGGCTATCCTCCCAGACGCTCCCTGAGAAACTCGATGGTCCGCGGCCAGGCCTCTCTCGCGGCCGCCATGTTGGCCCCATCCCGTCCCGTCTGCTGCCGAAGGAAGCCGTGGCCGGCCCCCTCATAGAGTATGGGGTCGTAGGACTTCCCCAACCGTTCCATCTCGGCTCGGGCTTCAGGGATCGTGGCGTTCACTCGAGCATCATCCCCCCCGTAGTTGCCCAGGATCGGTGCTTGCACGGCGGATAGGGCCTCCGTGGGCGGGGAGCTCCCGTAGTAGACAACCGCGGCATCCAGCTCGGGCCACTCCGTCGCGACACGGAAGCTC
>JASFRP010000412.1:0-4354 GCA_050114895.1 Gemmatimonadota bacterium | reverse complement strand
TTCACCTGGACGTCCTCGCCCAACATCGTGTCCTTGGCCGTGACGGTGAGGCCGGCACCGTTCTGGCTGACCTCGGTCACCTCGCCTCGCGTGAGGAAGACTCCTTCCTCCTCTTGAGCCCTCCGGTAGAAGTCCTCATACAGCCCCGGCGTCCGCATGAAGTCGTAGAAGACGTAGGCCTTGGTGTCGTCTCCGGTCTCCCTGAGGTAGAGGGCCTGTTTCAGCGTGTTCATGGTGCAGATGGAGGAGCAGTAGGAGTGGTCCTCCTTGCCCGTCTTGGAGATGCCCTGGAGGAAGGCGATACTCTTCGCCTCCTTCCCATCGGAGGGTCGTGTGATCTTCCCGCTCTCTTTCACCATGGCCTCGAGATCCACGTTCAGCACCACGTCCGGCAGCCCTCCGTAGGGGAGAGAGGGCCGGGGGTCCTTCGGGCGCCACCCCGTGGCTTGGACGATGGAGCCCACCCTGATCTTCTCGAGAACCTCCCCCATCGGCTTCCCGTTGCCCGATGAGGCAATGGTCACGTCGAAGAGCCCGGGTGCCCCCGCCGTCTCTGCCGTGAAGGCCGACATGAAGACCTGGATGCGTGGGTTCGCCTCCACCTCGGCGATGAGGCCATCGATCCCGGTGTCCTCCAGCTCCCGGTAGGGCGGCTGCGTGGGGATGGACTTGTGCTGCTTGGCCAGCCAACCGCCGAGTCTGTCCGCCTTCTCCACCAGCTTGACCTCGTATCCCGCCTTCGCAGCCTCCAGAGCCGCTGTGAGTCCGGCGACCCCACCCCCGACGACCAGGAGGTCCTTGCTGATCTCCTCCTCGGGCTGGAAGGGGACCAGCGGTTTCATCTTCTGGATCTTGGCCAGGTACATGCGGAGGTTGTCCTCCGCCGCCATCTGGGTGTCTTCGTCGTTCGGGGGAAGGCACCACACCACCTGTTCCCTCAGCCCCACCTTCTCCACGATGACGTCGGGCGGAAAGGCGGTGTCGGAATAGCGCCTGGGGGAGATCCCGGCGATGACGACCTTGTTCAGCCCCTCCTTCTCGATGTCGGAGACGATGGCAGCGAGGCCCGGCCCCTCACACGATTCCACCGTCTTGCAGAAGGGAACGCCGTACTCCCCGGTAGCTACCTCGGAGAGGGCGTCCACGTCCAGCGCTTCAGCGATCCCATATCCCGTGCAGATGAATACGCCGATTTTGTCTTCCATGGGAGTCATCCTCTCTTGACGCACTGAATGGCCTTCAGCGCGGCAGCCGTGGATTCCTTTGTCGCTCGGGACACGTCACAGGGATGCTTGGCGCAGCCCGCGGCGTAGACTCCTTCGACGTTCGTAGCCCCGTCCAGGAAGCCGTATTCGTCCATCTCCAGGTCGAAGGGGATGGGGGAATCGGCGATCTCCGGGACGATGCCCGTGGCCAGGACCACCATGTCGAACTCCGGTTCGGGCTTCCGACCCGCGATGGTGTCCTCTACATCCAGGGCGAGGTTCCCGGGGGTGGACGCCTCTTCGATCCCGGCCACCTTCCCCTTGACGAAAGTGACCTTCTCGTCCTCCAGAAGGTCGTAGTAGAAGTCCTCCAGGCGCCCGACGGCCCGGATATCGATGTAGAAGATGGTGACGTTGACGTCCGGATCCTGTTCCCTGAGGTACCTGGTCTGCTTCAGAGAAGCCATGCAACACACCGCCGAACAGTAGGGGAGGTGGTTCTCGTCCCTGGAACCGGCGCACTGGACAAAGGCCACGTTCTTCGGGGGTGCGCCGTCGGAGGGCCGGAGAATCTTCCCGTTCGTGGGTCCTCCGGGTGCCGCGAGGCGCTCCATCATGACATTCGTGATGACGTTTTCCCACCGGCCGAAGGCCAGGTTCTCGAGCCTGGTGGCGTCATACGGTCGCCAACCAGTCGCGACGATGATGGCGCTGGCGTCGATCCACCGCTCCTTCTCCTTCATGTCCAGGTCGATCGCCCCCGGAGGCGCCTCCTCCGTGAGAGTTGCGAGGTCGGACTCCGAGAGAGCCTCCCGTTCGAGAACGTGAAGCGGGGGGTACGCAGCCACGTGAGGATAGTAGAGGGCCCTCGTGGTGCCCATCCCGAGGTTGAACTCATCGGGGCGTTCCGAGGTGACCTTCTCGACCAGAGAGCTGTCCAGAGAGGAGACACCGGTGACGTACCTGGGTCTGGTCTTGATCCTTGCCCTGAACTCACCGGCCGTCCCTTCGATCTCCTCCACCGTGGAGAGGGTGTGAACGGCGATCCTGGGGTTGTTCCGGATTCGGCGCACGTTGATCTCGAAGCCGCACGCCGGGGGACACATCTTCGGGAAGTACTTGTGGGAGCGCATCACGCGGCCTCCCAGATAGGCTTCCTTTTCCACGAGGACCACGGGGTATCCGACCTCGGCAATCTCCACCGCTGCCGTCATCCCCGAGATCCCACCTCCAATGACGAGAATGGGGTTCACGTCAGGATTCATGACACACTCCGGCGAAAAAGGTTGGGAAACCTTCCTCATTGGTTGGCGGGCCAGCCATATAGGGAAACGGTTTGGGGTTCATTCCAACATCCTTAACGCCATTATGTGATGGAATTCTCGCTTTGTCAAAAAGGGGCTGAGAGGGCTTCCCCGGCTTGCTCTCGCTGCAATTCCGCAGAACCTTATCTCGGTTAAGAGAGTTGCCGAAACCGACCGTCAACCCCTATCCATTACCTCGTTCTTGTTCCTGACTTTCTTCGTGTCCTGACGGCCGACCCCTGGCACCCGCCTCGGAGTGGAGCAACGTGAGCCTCCCCGGAGGAGATGGCTTGAATCACAGGCGCCCCTTGAGGGATGCGGTGAGAGGGGTGCGCCTGGTGTGGAAGGTGAACGGCCTCTTCCTCCTGATCCTTTCCGCGGCCCTGGCCATCTCCGGCTATCTCTCCAACCTGTACCTGGAGCGGTCGGAGATCGGGATGGCCCGGGAACAATCCGTGGAGTCCTCCGACCGGATCGTCCGGAGGATCCGGGAGCTGATGGCCAATGGCGAACCCCACAACCTGGCCGACCTGGTCAATCGCATGGCCTCGGAGAACCCGTCCTACTGGGATGTGAGGCTCCTCTCCCACGACGGTCGTGTGCTAGCTTCTCAGCTCCCTGGAGGCCCGTCGGCAGTGGATTCCCTGACCTGGCCGTGCTCCTCTTGCCACGACGACCACTCCAGGGCGCGGGACTCCGTCGGATGCTCCTATTGCGAGATCGTGAACCCTGAGCCGGAGCTGAGAGTCCTCTCCGTGGTGACGCCCATCTACGGTGGGGAGGGGTGTAGTGGGGCCGGGTGCCACGAGGCGGCCGCCGACTCCATCCTCCTGGGCGTTCTTCAGGCCGACTATTCCCTGGCCCGGGTGGACGCCCTCATCGCGCAGCGGACCCGAAACACGGCCCTGGTCATCCTCCTGGCCCTGATCTTCGGTTCCCTGGCCACCTGGTGGAGCATGGAGCAGCTCCTGGGACGCAGGATCCGGACCCTCCGGGAGGGAGCCCGGCGGCTGGCGGACCACGACTTCACCTTTCGCTTCAGCGACTCGACGGGGGACGGCCTGGCGCAGCTGGTGGGCGTCTTCGACAACATGACCTCGGAGCTCTCAACGACCCTCACCGAGCTCATGAGCGCAAAGGAGCACCTCCAGGCCATCGTGGAGAACTCCGCCGACATCATCATCACCGTGGACCCCACCGGCCTCATTACGACCTTCAACCCCGGAGCCCAGGAGATTCTCGGATACAGGAGGGAGGAAGTGATCGGGCGGAGAATCGAGATGCTCTTCGCCGACCCTCGGGAACGGGACACGGCCATCGCGCAGTTGGATCACACGGACCACGTGCTGAATTATCTGACTCGGTTCGTGACGAAGAACGGCGACATCAGACGGGTCCTCCTCACCCTTTCCCGCCTGCGCTCTCCCGATGGCGATCCCATCGGAACCATGGGGGTGAGCAAAGACATCACTCGAGAGCTGCAGCTTCAGGCGCGCTTGAACCGGTCTCAGAGAATGGCGGCCCTGGGGCAGGCCATCACTGGAATCCAACACTCCATCAAGAACATGCTGAACGTCATGAAGGGGGGCTCCTACATGGTCAAGCTGGGCCTCACCAGTGACGACCGCGACATGATGATGGAGGGGTGGGAGATGGTCCAGCAGGGCATCGACGACATGACGGAGATGTCGCGGAGCATGCTGGACTTCGCCCGGACCAAGAAGCTGAAGATCAAGCCAACCGACCTGGCGGAGTTGGCCCGGAAGATCCATCACCTGAACCAATCCAAGTTCAGGGAGGAGGGAGTGCTCCTGGGACTGGAGGTGGACCCCGATCTTCCCCTGG
>JASFRP010000411.1:0-4363 GCA_050114895.1 Gemmatimonadota bacterium | reverse complement strand
AAAGCGCCTCGCCCATCCCACGGGTCGCGAGAGCTCCGGGAGGACGAGGAACCTCGTCCGGAGGTACCGGAGATGAGAGAGGCGGGCGCCGGTGGTCCCGTGGCCGAGGTCACAGGGCCCTCGAAGACAGCGTCCGGCCGGGAGGAGGATGGAGATTTCCAGGTTACGGGTCTTCCCCTGTTCGGTGAAGAGAGCCCGGCGTAGCCCTACCCCGGACACACCGGGGATCCTCTTGTCCCGGTAAGCCTGTGACAGGCCTGGGAAACGGTGAGCGTCGCGTCGAGGTGGCCCTGCCACTCCCGGTAGCTCAGACCTTCACGTACACCGTGTCGGTGCCCGAACCTCCACCTGGGACCCGCGTTCTGGTTCCATTCCGAAGGGAGGAACGGATCGGGTGGGTGGTGGGGCCCGCCGGGGAGGAGGACGTTCCCGGAATCCGTGGGGTCCTGGATGTGCTGGACCGGACCCCTTCGGTCTCCCCGGAGATCCTGGATCTGTGCCGCTGGATGGCGGAATACTACCTGGCCCCCCTGGGGATGGTTCTGAAGGGGGCACTTCCCTCGGTCCTCTCCGACACCTCTCGAGACTACCTCACCCTGGCCCGCGCTTGGGATGGGCACGGCACGCCGAGAGAGGAGCGCCTCGTCTCCGAGCTCCGGAAGACCCAGGGGCCACGGCGTGTCCGAACCCTTCGGAAGGCCCTGAGGATGGGCTCCCTTTGGCCGGAGATCCGCAGGCTCACGGGAAGAGGGATTCTGTGCCATGAGACCTTTCCCCCCCGGGATCCTCCTGTCCGCACCCAACGAGTGGTCCGCATCTCTACCTGGCTCTCATCGCTGGCCGACAGGGAGCAGATGTTCATCCGGGCTCCCCGGCAGAGAGACGCCTACGAGATGTTGGAGACTTCCGGGGGCTCGGTGGAGCTGGTCCACCTCCTTCGGGAGGGCGGCTTCAGCAGGTCCGTGGTCGCGGGGCTTGAGGAGAAGGGAGTCGTGGAGGTCCTGGATGAGGAGGTCCTCCGGGATCCCTTCCAGGATCACCCTCCATCCCATCCGGAGCCGCTGGTCCCCACCGGGGATCAGCGCCTTGTCGTTGACACGCTGCTGCGGGGATGGTCCGAGGGCAGCCCCGTTCCGGCAGTGCTCCATGGAGTCACGGGCTCCGGGAAGACTCTTGTCTACATCGAGCTACTGAAGGAGGTGGTGCAGAAGGAAGGGAAGGGAGCCATTGTCCTGGTTCCCGAGATCTCCCTCACGCCACAGACCGTCTCCCGATTTCGGGCCCACTTCGGGAACCAGGTCGCGGTGCTCCACTCCGCCCTCTCCCATGGGGAGCGGTTCGACGCCTGGAGGCAGATCCGGAGCGGGGAGAAGCGGATCGCCGTAGGGGCCCGGTCTGCCATCTTCGCCCCCGTGGCGGACCTGGGTGTGGTGGTGGTGGATGAGGAACACGACGGGAGTTACAAGCAGTCGGAAGGGCCACGTTACCAGGCCAGGGACGTAGCCGTGGTCCGTGCGGCCCGTGCGGGTGCCGTCTGTGTGCTTGGGAGCGCCACTCCATCACTGGAGAGCTGGCAAAACGCCCAGACCGGGAAGTTCACCCTCCTGACCCTCCCGGATCGGGTCGGGGGAGGTGCCCTCCCACCCGTGGAAGTCGTGGACCTGAGGGAGGTCTGGCGAAAGAGGCGAGAAGCCCCTGGGGGGCGGGCGGGGAAAGGGAGGCGTGATCTCCAGGATGGGGGTGGGGTTCTGGCCCCCCGCCTGGTGACGGAGATCCAGGCCCGCCTTCGGAGGACGGAGCAGGTCATCCTCCTGTTGAACCGGCGGGGGTATTCCAACTTCGTCCAGTGCCGGGAGTGCGGGGAGGTTTGGAGGTGTCCGGACTGCTCCGTATCACTCACCTACCATCGAGTCAAGAACCGCATCCTCTGCCACTACTGCCGACATGAGGAACCGGCGCCCCGTCGGTGTGACCGGTGCGGCTCTGAGGACCTGACCTTCCGGGGGCTCGGCACCGAGCAGGTGGAGCGGGTGGTGGCGGAGAGCTTTCCCGGGGCCCGTATCGCCCGGATGGACGTTGATACCACGTCGGGGAAGTGGTCGCACCACGAGATCCTGGGGCGCTTTGGCCGGGGCGAGATCGACATCCTCCTGGGGACGCAGATGATTGCCAAGGGCCTAGACTTCCCAAAGGTGACTCTGGTGGGGGTAGTGAACGCCGACGTGGGGATCCACCTCCCGGACTTCAGGGCAAGCGAGAGGACGTTCCAGCTCCTGAGTCAGGTGGCGGGGCGGACCGGGAGAGGCCCTTTGGGGGGGGAGGTCCTGGTCCAGACCTCCCTTCCGGACCATTACTCCGTCCGGGCGGCCCTCAAGCACGATTTCCTTTCGTTCGCCCAACGGGAGGTCCAGGAGAGGGTCTCTCCCCCATACCCCCCCCACGTGCGCCTCGCCAATGTGCTCGTGAGCAGTCCCCGGGCCGAGGAAGCGGCCCGGGAGGCGGAACGGGGGACCTCCTGGCTTCAGTCCCGCCTGGCGCGTGCCTCGGGGCCCGTGGAGCTGGTGGGCCCCGCTCCGGCCCCTATCGAGAAGCTTCACGGACGCTGGCGCTGGCATTTCATCCTCCGTTCCCCATCCTCGAGAGCATTGGGCTCGGTCCTTCGGGCCTTCAGGGATGGTTTTCAGGCCAAGGGGAGGGACGTCCGAGTGGTCATCGATCGGGATCCTGCGGCGCTTCTCTGACGACCGGGCGGTGGCCCCGCCTCCAGCTCCGGCGTCGGGGGATCCGCCTGCCCCCATATCTTGAGGCTCCGACGGATCCAGGTGTCAGATTTCGTGTCTGACCGAGGAGCTCGCCGTTGCCCGTGGAAGCCCGTGGAGGATTGCCCCGGGCATCTCCCGCGAATACTTTCCGCACGAGGTATCTCTCCCTCGGGATCCGGTCTCCGGGCCACGGGAGAGGGCACCCGGAAAGGCCTTTTGGTGTTACACAGGAAGGGGATTTCGGGTAGGAATCCAGGGGGCGTCTATAAGCATTGAGAAGGAGCCTGATCAGTTCCCATGGGTTGCCTGGCGCTGAACGCTTCCTTCGAGCCGCTGACCATCGTCCCGGCTCGAAGGGCCGTCCGGCTGGTCCTGGACGGGAAGGCGGAGATTCTGGAGGTGGACGGGGAACGAGCGTTTCGCTCGGAACGCGACGCGGTCCCCTTTCCCCTCGTCATCCGCCTCGTTCGATTCGTTCACGTCCCCAGGCGCTTCCGCCGCCAGGTCACCAACACCTTCCTCTTCGCCAGGGACGGGTACTCCTGCCAATACTGCGGTCGGCACCGGAGCGAGCTGAGGGGGCGTCAGTTCCTCACACGGGATCACATTCTCCCTGTGTCCAGAGGCGGTGAGAACAGCTGGGAAAACGTGGTGACCAGTTGCTCCCCCTGCAACAACCGTAAGGGGGACCGGCTCCCCGAGGAGGCCGGGATGCGGATTCTCAACGAGCCACGAGAACCGAACCACGTCCACCTGGTGTGGGCCGTCCGACGACTTACCCCGATTCAGGCCAAATACATCGGAATGTTCTACGGGGACGAAACGGTGGCCTTCCTCCGGTTCAGGCCGGCCGCCTCCGTGCAGGGGCCATTCTGAGCGAGGACGATCCTCCTCCCGGATCCACGGTGGCGTCCTTCCCTACCATCAGTCATCCAGCCAGGCATACGGCCGCTCATAGAACTGGCCGTACCCTCTGACGATTCCCTGAGCCGTGAACTCCTTCCAGGAGATCACCCATCCCCGGACGGCGTCCTGATGGACCTTGTAGGAAAAGCGGGGGTTCTGGGTTCTTTCCGCCAGGAAACGGGCAAGGGGGGCGGGCAGGTTCGTGACTCCCTCCACGGAGATCTCCCGCGGATCGGTGAGCAGTTCCTTCTGGATCTCGGACTCGAATACCTTCAGCTCCCGAATCGCAGTTTCGACGGCATTCGTGACCCGACCGAAGCTCTCCGGGGCAGTGCTGCCGGTTCGGTTGCGTAGCTCCTTGAGGAGGTTGAGGGTCGTGGGTGCTCCCACCTCGCCCAGCACATCCTGAAGCATGCCCAGAAGGCGCTCCTGGATGCGAAGGAGTTGGGAAAACTCCCGCAAGGCCCGTCCTTTGTTCCCTGCCTCCTTCGCCATGCACCTATCCTGGGGGTTCGGGGAGCGTCTTCAACAATCTATCGGCCTTCCCCACGCGGGTAAACAGATTTTTCTTCCCTGGTGGTCACCCGGGCGTCCAGCGCCATCCCGCCTTCCGGGAAAGCGAGGAAGGGGTTTATGTCCAATTCGACGATGCGATCATGGTCACCCACGAGCTGCGATACTCGCTGGATGACCTC
>JASFRP010000410.1:0-4368 GCA_050114895.1 Gemmatimonadota bacterium | reverse complement strand
TCATACTTCATGTCCTCCATCCCCGACGCGGGTTTGATGGAGATTCCTCCGGCGTCGAAGGTCAGGCCCTTCCCCACCAGGAGAAGGGGGGGATCACCCTCCCTTCCCCCCCGGTGCTCCAGAACGATCAGTCTGGGCTCCTGTTCACTCCCCTGTGCCACGGCCAGGATCGCCCCCATCCCCTCCGCCTCCATCTCACCGGGGCCCAGGACAGTCACCTCCAGACCGACTACCTCTCCCAATCTCTCTGCCTCCTCCGCCAGGTGCGTGGGAGTGGCCACATTCCCGGGTCGAGACTGGAGGGTGCGGGCCAGGTTTTCCCCTCTGGCCTGGGCCAGGCCGACCCGGGCCCCTTCCCGGGCGTCTCCCTCCCAGTCCTCATCAACCAGCAGGGACAGCTCCTTCACCTCGGGCCCCAGCTCCCCGTCATCCTCCCCACGTTTCAGCTCCGAGAACCTCCAGGCAGCCAGAACGCTCCCCTCCGTGGCCGCCTGGGCCGCCGGTGCCATCCCCAAATCCCAGGCTGCGTCCATCCGGATCGCGATATTCGAGACTCTCAATCCCTCTGCGACTCGGACACTTCGACCCGCAACCCTCCGGAGGGTCTCGGCATTGAAGTCATCTTCATTTCCGAGCCCGAGTATGAGGATCCGCTCCGGCGAAGATCCGCCGGGAGGATAGAGGAGTAACGTGCTTTCAGCTTTTCCGGAGAAGTCCCCCGCCGAGACAGCTCTCCGCAAAGCTCCCTCTACCAGCTCATCCACTGCGGAAAGAACGCCCTGCATTTCCTCCGTTCCCTTGAACAGGGGAAGGACCAGAAGGGGTGTGGGGTGGGTGAGGATGTCCGACTTGACGATCTGGACGTTCATAAGGGAAGACCCTGGAGTTTGGGCAGCTACTTTGAACCAGGATACAAGATACAACGGAGTCTGGAAGCCCGAAGGGGGAAAGCGGGCTTTTTTCGGCTTGTCTGGGAAGGGCGACGGACCCTACCTGGTTTTTCCTTGCCTTTCCCGGCGGGTTCGGCTTATCTTCGGTTTCGGGTTTTATTCGGTATCCTGAATATGCTCCATGGGTATGACACAGCTCCATCAAGCGCCCCCCCTTCTGTTCGAGAAGGAGAGGCGAAGAGGTTCATCTTCTCTCTATTCTTCCGCCTTCCCCGGGAGTCGGCAGGCACTCTGCCTCTGGCTTCCCACCTTCGAGCTTCGTCTGGAGCTGGTCCGAGCCCCGGAGCTGGACGCCACCTCCGTAGCCCTTCTTTCACCGGGTGAGGGCGTAAGACGAACTCTGTGGCAGGTGTCGGAGCGCGGCGCCGAAGCCGGAGTTCGTCCTGGGCAGATGATTTCCCAGGCCATATCCCTCTGTCCTTCCCTGACTCTCCTGGAGCCGGACCCTGCCCACTACGACGCTGCGCAGGATGAGATGGTGGAGGCCCTCATGGAGCTCAGTCCCGTGGTAGAGCCCGCAGGCAGGGGAAGGGTTTTCCTGGGAATGGATGGGATGGAACGCCTCCACGGATCTCCCCCTCGGCAGGTTCGGGTGGCCCTCCAGGCGCTTCTTCGTGTTTTTCCCCGCCCCCTGGTGGCGGTCACACGTGTGGGCCGTGCCCCCGGGAAGTTCGGTGCCTGGGTAGCAGCGGCACGGTCCCGCCCCGGGAGGCCGGTTCTGATCTCGGACGGGGAGCTCCCATCCTTTTTGACCACCTGCCCTGTCTCCGTTCTCCCGGTGGATCCCCTCATGATTCAGCGACTGGAGCGCCTGGGCATCGCTACCCTGAAGGAACTCGTGGCCCTACCAGAGCCGGCTCTGGTAGGCCAGTTCGGGACCGAGGGACGGCGGGCTCTGGAATGGTCCACGGGCAGGCGTCTGGACCCCGTCCGGCCCCTCCACCGCCCCCAACCCATTCGGACTTCGCTGAGCTTTCCCTCTCCGGTAGGTCGAACCGAGACCCTCCACGGGGCTCTGGATCGCCTCGTGGAAAAAGCCCTCTCCCGGCCGGCCCGCCGGGGACGGAGCGTTCGTGGTGTGCGTCTCCGAGCTCGCCTGGAAGGAGGTGGGTCCTGGTCCGTGGAGGTTGTTCTCAGGGAACCCACAGCCCGGAAAGAGGCCCTGGCATTTCCACTCCGGGGAAAGATGGCCCTCGCTCCCCCGCCCCGAGCCGTGGAAAGCCTGGCAGTGGAGCTCTTCCAGTTCGGTCCGGCCACTTCTCAACCCGGATTCTTCGACCGAAAGGAGGAAGGAGGGAGAGAATCGGGGGGGATGACTCTGGAAGAGGAGGCCATCCCCCCTTCTCTGCAGGAGGCGGTGAAGGAGCTGAAGCTCAAGCTGGGCTTCTCCCCCCTTTACCGCGTGGTGGAGATGGACCCCTGGTCCCGGATCCCCGA
Source organism: Gemmatimonadota bacterium (assembly GCA_050114895.1). GTDB lineage: Bacteria > Gemmatimonadota > Gemmatimonadetes > Longimicrobiales > Gaopeijiaceae > JASFRP01. Next base: position 1,981 of record JASFRP010000410.1, on the reverse strand, counting down.
GCGGCGTTACGCGCTCCTGAGCTTCGAGCCGTGAGAAGCCGTAAGCCATGAAGAAGCGCGTTCCCCAGGCCCTTCGTCCTCTGAACGTTCCGAGATTCCTCCGGGTCCGGACCGGCTCCCAGGGGAGACCTCTTGCCATCCACCTCGAGGAAGGGGAAAAAAGGGTGAAGCAGATCCTGGAAATCTGGCAGATCGACGACGAGTGGTGGCGAGAGGAGATCTCCCGTCGTTACGCGATTCTGGCTCTGCAGGACGGTCAGATGGTGACGGTCTTCCGGGATCTCGTCACTGGGCGGTGGTACCTGCAGGAGGGGTGAACAGGAAGGAGCCGTAGCCCACGACCCTGTCCCGGGGTCCCGCGGTGTCTCCCGAGTTCCGAAGATCCACCCGCTCCACCTCCAGCCCCTCCTCCCGCGCACGAATCAGAAGTCCCCCCAGGGGAATCCGGCCACACGCCTGGTCATGGCGGATCTCCTCAGGCAGGAGTGCCTCAATGGAACGAGCCGTGGACTCGTCGAGCCTGGCGGCCCGCTCGTACGAAAGGAAATGGCTGAGGTCCGAGCTGATCACTACCAACGTCTCCTCCCCACCCCAGAGCTCTCTGAGGACCTCGGCGACATCCTCGTGGGAGGCTTCCCCCACCAGGAGCGGGAGAATCCTGAACCCCTCGAGCACGGTCTGCAGGAAGGGGAGATGCACCTCCAGGCTGTGTTCCCCCTCATGGGCCTGGTCCAGGAGCCGAACCGAGGGGAGAGCCAGAGCCCTCACCCTCATCTCCTGGTCCACCGGCACGGATCCCAGGGGGGTCTCGAAGGCGGAGGCACTGGACGCGGCCAACCCCCGGAAGGGAACCCGATGGGCGGGGCCCAGCAACAGGACCTTCCGGAAGCGCTCCCGGAAGGAGTGAAGGCGGGCATACGCGGAGGCCGCCACGGGACCCGAATAGACATACCCGGCGTGAGGCACGATGAGGGCTTTGGGGGGGAGGGGCTGGATCGGTGGAGCGGGAGCTTCCTTCAGGAGGCTCGCAAGAAGGCGAGAAAGCGCAGATTCATCGGCAGGGTAGAAGAGTCCCGCCACATCAGGCGTTCGGACCCAATCCATTGAGGTCCTCCCTTCGGCATCTCGACGGCGGAGCGTACCGGGGCGGGGAACTCCCCTCCCCCGAGAATGATAGAAGAGAATGACTGCCTGCGACATGGTCAGGGCTCACGGACTCTGTTCGATTCGCAGTGCACAGCACGCCTGGACGTCCCCCCGCGAGTCGTGGTGGAGGGGACCGGGGAAACGGGAAGCCAGCCATGATGACGCCACGCCTGACCGTCCACATCACTCTCTTCCTTCTCTTCCTCCTTTCGGGATGCAGCCATGCGGGGCGATCCTCCAGGGCCTCCTTCGCCCCCAGTCCGGGCGCCACCTCCATCAGGGTCTACGTCACGAATCGGAACTTCATGGACGCCACGATCTGGGCCGTCAGCACCGGGACACGGAAGAAGCTGGGAGTCGTCACGGGAAAGAGAGATGCCGTGTTCACCGTCCCCTGGGATATCCCTACGGCCCTCTGGCTCGAGATAGACATGTTGGCGGGAGACCGCTGCACCACGGAGGCGCTCCAGGTGGATCCAGGGGACGATATCGAGGTCGTCGTCGACGTGGACATGAACGGCAGCCCTCTTTGCAGGGGAGGAGGTGAGGGAGCCTGACTTGCCTGCGCCCGCCAACCCACAGGAGGCCCTCCTGGATGCAGCTCTCCGGCTCCTGGCCTCCAGGCAGAGGGGTGTCGAGGAGCTTCGTAGCCGCCTCCTGAGAAAGGGGTTCCCTGCCCACCACGTCGCCTCTTGCCTCACTTGGCTCGAGGATCGGGGTCACTTGGACGACGAGGCCTTTTCCCGGGCCCTGGTTCGGGAGCGAATCAAGCTCTCCCCCAGAGGGGGAAGCGTGATGCGCGCGGAGCTGACCCGGAGGGAGATCGCCCCTGCCC
>JASFRP010000409.1:0-4373 GCA_050114895.1 Gemmatimonadota bacterium | reverse complement strand
TGTCTACTCATGTCTCTGGCAATGGGCACCTCTTATGGCACCATCGGGACGGTGGGCATTGCCCTCGTCGGCGTCTCGGTGGCCCTTCGGGTGGACGTCCCGGTCACCGCGGGAGCGGTGCTGTGCGGCGCATATTTCGGTGACAAGATGTCGCCGCTGTCCGATACCACGAATATCGCCGCCGCGGTGGGAGAGGCGGATGTGTTCCGACACATTCGCTCGATGATGTACACCACGATCCCGGCGGCCATCATCACCCTCGGGCTCTTCTTCCTGGTGGGCCGAGGCGAGGGCTCCGCGGAGCTGGAACAGATCCAACCGATGATGGCTGCCATCGGGGATCACTGGCATGTGTCTCCTCTGCATCTCATCCCGATTCTGCTGATGCTGGGGATGGCGCTCCGGAGGGTCGGCACTCTCCTCCTGCTCTTTGTCAGCGTCGTGGTGGGAATGGCCTGGGCCGGGGTGTTCCAGGAAGGCTCTCTGGCCTCGGTGTTCTCGGCTGCCACCGTGGGCTTTGTTTCCAACACCGGCGTCGGGAGTGTCGACCAGGTCCTGACCCGGGGGGGGATGACCTCCATGCAGGCGGTGATCGTCCTCGTTCTCCTGGCAGGAGCCCTGGGTGGTGCCCTGCAGGCCACCGGTGTGCTCACGGTCCTCGTGGAGGGGATGGCCCGCTGGATCCGAAGCACGGGGGGGCTCATCGCGACGGTGCTCGTCTCCTGCTACCTGGTGATCCTGTTCACCGGCAATCAGGCCCTGGCTCTCATCCTGGTGGGCCAGGTCTTTCTGCCGGTTTTCAAGGACCGGGGGATCGACAGCGTGGTGCTCACCCGGTCGCTGGAGGACTCCGGCACCCTGGCGGCGCCGCTGGTGCCGTGGGGCGCGGCCGGTGGGGTCTGCTCTCAGTTGCTCGGCGTCCCCACGCTTCAATACCTGCCCTATATGTGGCTCGCGTTTCTCGTGCCGGTATTCTCCCTCCTGTACGGCTTCACGGGGTTCGCGGTCTGGCGTGTGGTGGGGGGGGCCGGCGACCCCCCCTCGGAACCTACCCGTCCCCACCGATCCTGAGCAGGCCGTTCACCTCTGCCGTGAGGGCGTCCAGCTGTGCTCGCAGGATCTGGTAACGATCTATGGCGTCCTGCCCGATCTTCTGGTCCACTCGGCTGGTCATCCCGGCCAGGTAGCGGATGTGGTCCTGGAGCCCGGGTTTGCTATACCGGATGGATGGAGTGATGAGCCGCGGCGCCAGCTCCTCCAGTTGCCGGGCAAGCTGGGCGTCGGAACCGGTGGCACCCTGAAGTCGCGCCTGGGCCTCCTGGACCCTCTGGGCCAGGGCATCGACCTCCTCCACCATGGCCTGCATGCGGAGGTTGTGGGCGAATTGCTCCTCCAGGTCTGCCACGGTGATTCCCTCCGCCGCGATGTGGGGATCGATGAGAACCGTGAACGGCTGTGTGAGCGTGGTATTGTCCACCGTGAGCCTCGCCTGGTACTCACCCGGAGGCGCGCCGAGGCCCGATCGATGCTGGACGTCCCAGACGAACCGGTTGTGGCCGGCGTTGGCGGTTACCCGGGAGACCACGACCCCTCCCCCTCGGCCCTGGAAGCCTCCGCCGCCCCGGCCGCCCCTTGGCGGGGCCGCCGGCGCCCCGCTGCTATAAGAGTTCACCATCCCTCCGTCTGCATCGAGAATGTCGATGGTCACGGTCCCGGAAGGAGTGGACGGCAGGTAGTACTCGATGTTGGGGCCGAGAATCTCGGGGCGCACCCTCGTCCGGTATCCGTCTCGAGGCCTGTAGAGATGGACCTCGGAGGTTCTCACCTCCGGCGCCATCTGAGCCAGGGCGGAAACGTTGTCCAGGATCCAGAATGCCCTCCCCTGAGTCGCCACCACCAGGTCCTGGTGATACACCTTCAGGTCCGCCACAGGCACGTTGGGGAGGTTCAGCTGGAACGACTGCCAATGGGCGCCATTGTCGAAGGAGATGAACATGCCGAACTCGGTCCCGGCATAGAGGAGTCCCTCACGGTCGGGGTCCTCCCGGACCACCCGGGTCGGCCAGTCTTCCGGAATTCCGTTGGTTCCGTCGGTGAGCAGGGTCCACGTCCCTCCGTAGTCGTCGGTCCGGTAGATGTAGGGATGGTAGTCCCCGAGGAGGAACCGATGGACCGCGTAGTAGGCCGATCCCGGTCGGTGGGGCGAGGGTTCGATGTTCTGGACCCTTCCTCCCGGCGCCAGGTCCGGAGGCGTGATGTCCTTCCACGTGTTCCCGTTGTCCCGGGTCACGTGGAAGGGACCGTCGTTGGATCCGACCCAGATCACCCCGGGTTCCAGGACCGACTCCCGTATGCTGTAGAGGGTGCTGTAGAACTCCTCGCCGGTGACGTCCCGGGTGATGGGCTCCCCGCTGACGCCCTGGGTGCCCTCGGGGGTAGCGGTCAGATCCGGGGAGATGGTCTCCCAGTGGACGCCCATGTCCCGGGTCCGGTGCACGTGCTGGGAGCCGTAGTACAGGACTGCCGGATCGTGGGGTGACACCTCCATCGGGGACACACGCTGGAAGCGGAGGATCAGGTCCCGGGCCGGGTTTCCATAGAGGGACTGGGCGCCGATCCAGTAGTTCCTGGACTGCCCGGTCTCGGTGTCCATGACGCTGTACTGCCCTTTGCAGGAGCCATACACGATGTTGTCGTACAGGGGGTGGGGCATGATGGGACCGGTCTCGCAGCCCGGCCCGGCCCACTCGTCCACCCCCCGCTCTCCACCGTCCGCCATGCTCGAGATGATGTGCGTCCCGTCGTCCTGCTGGGCGCCGTAGAGCCGGTAGGGAAAGCGGTCATCCATCCACACCCCGTAGATCTCTGAAGTGGGCTGATTCATCTGGGTGGACCAGGTCAACCCGCCGTCGGCGGACACGTTGGCGCCCCCGTCGTTGGATTGGATCATGACGCGGCCGTCATTCGGGCTCACCCAGATGTTGTGGTTGTCCCCGTGAGGAGTCCCCAGCCTCGACCAGGTCACCCCACCGTCGGTGGTCTTGAAGAAGCTCTCGGCCCCACCGTAGGCGACGTCGGCGTCCGTGGGATCGGCCCCCAGAGTGGTGTAGTAGAAAGGGCGCTGGATCATGGCCGGTTGGTCACTCACCATCTGCCAGCTTTCACCGGAATCGTCGGAGCGGTATACGCCACCGCCGGGCTTCGCCTCGATGAGGGCGTAGATCCGGTCCGGCTTGGCCGCTGTCACCGCCAGGTTCCCCTTGCCGATGAGCTCGGAGGGGAGACCGGTCCGGATGTTCTTCCAGGTCTCACCGCCGTCGGTGCTCTTGTAGAACCCTCCCTCGTAGGACCCCGAGATGATGGTCCAGGGCTTCCTCTCGATGCGGCTCATCCAGGCGTACACGACATCCGGATTCCCGGGCTGGATCTCCACGTCCATGGCCCCGGTGCTGTCGGAGACGAAGAGCGTCTTCTCCCAGCTCTGGCCGCCGTCGGTAGTCTTGTAGATTCCCCGGTCCGGGGTGGGCTTGAAAATGTCACCGTTCGCGGCCACCCAGACGATATCCGGGTTGGTGGGGTGGATACGCACGGCCCCGATCTGTCCCACGTCGTAGAGCCCGGCGAACTCCCACGTGTCGCCGCCGTCTGTGGTCTTGTAGACCCCGCGCCCGGTGGAGACGTTGCTCCGCACCCCGTCGGATCCTGTGCCCAGGTAGATGATGTTCGGGTCGGAGAGGGCGACGGCCACGTCCCCTGTGGATCCAAGGGGGACCTTCCCGTCGGTGATGGGGACCCAGGTCTCCCCGCTGTTCGTTGTGCGGAAGAGCCCACCGCTGGCCACCCCCATGTAGAAGGTGGTGGGTTGAGACGGCACACCCGTGACCGTGGTTACGCGGCCTCCCTGGTTGGGCCCGACCAAGCGGTACTCGAAACCGTGGAGCAGGGCCGGCTCCACCGACTCCATCATCGGGGCTTGGCCGCCCCTCGCCTGAGCGTGGAGCTGTGCGGGCAGCGGATTGAACGCCGGGAGCGCCAGTAGGGTCAATGCGATGAGTCGGTGCATGGGGTCCCCCGAACCTATCGAGACAACGAGCAAGCCCCGGCGCGAGCACCGGGGAGAGATAAGAACGCAAACTGCAGGTGGGTGGGGAATGAGGGCAAGAGGACCACCTGGCCGGATCGTGTGAGTCGGGGACCCGGTGGGCGGAGCTCCGGAAGCTTCAGGCCCCCGGCCTGAGGATCTAGATCGATGGGAAGAAGGGCGCCGGGGAAAGGAAGTGGCGCAGGGGATGGAGTGGACCGGCCAGCCGCATGTCGAAGCTGCACGTTCCCCGGCTGTGCCATGATGCGACGTCTCGGTCATCCACCGGAAG
>JASFRP010000408.1:0-4381 GCA_050114895.1 Gemmatimonadota bacterium | reverse complement strand
AGGAGTATTTGGCCAGCTTCCAATCCGGAACCCGGCATTCGGAGCAGGTGCCGGCGAACCACTTGTTCCTCAACCAGCGGGCGGCCCTGCTGTTGCGGGAGTTGTTCACCAGGAAGGTCTTGTTGCAATGGGTGGTGATCCGGGCGACCTGTCCCATCTTCTCGATGGATCGGATCCCGTGGAGGAGCCCCCTGCGGGAGGGCCACAGCTTGATCTTGTCGATGAGTCGGAAGAGCTCCACCCTCTTTCTGTAGTACCTCATGCTTCATCGGCCTTCTTCGCGTCGTCCCCCCCGGCCAACGTCGCTGCCGCCTGAACGGCCATGGTGGCGGTGCCGATCTCCAGGGCATCGTGGAGGATGCGGCCCTGGTGTTCCGCCATGGCTTCGGGGGTGAGGGCGCACGGGAGCCCGGCGGCAGCCACCATGGTCTTCGGACCCAGATGAGAAGGCTCGATGAACCCTCCCGCATCCGTGGCGTCGAAGATCACCTCGTAACGCCGGAGTGCGGCTCGGGGGTCCTGCTCTATCCGAATCCGGTCCGGTCGTGTCCGGTCCGCCGCGCCTCCCGTGATCTTCCGGAGAGCTGCGGTGGCACGCTCATGCCGAATATCGCACAGGGCGACGTCGGCGCCACGGTCCAGCAAAGAGGTCGCTGCCGCCATTCCCAGGGGTCCGCACCCCAGCACCAGTGCGCACCGTGACGTAAGGCCCCTGCCCATCAGCTCGAGAGCCGCGACGAATCCCTGTGCGGTGGCCAGGTTGTTGTCCACCACGTGTCTTCGTTCCGGTGTGATGGCCACGAAGCGCTCGTCATCGGCGAGCATGAGGACGTGCGCTCCCCTCTCCATCCCTTCCGCCATGCCGGCCACGTCGGATCTCTCGGTGACGAAGGTCTCGAAGCCCAGATGGGCGACGATCCCGGCTACGGTGCCGGAGAACCCGTCGATCACCCCCAGACCGCTCCCCACGGGGACCGCTGCGACCCGGACACGGCGCGCCAGCTTCACGATCAGCGCTTCTTCGACACCGGCCGCCCTGCACGCGATCTGCCGGAGGGAGGCCCCCGTCTCCCGCCTCAGGCGCCCGTCGTAATCATCCAACCCACTCAGAATGGGGGCGATGTCGCCTCCTCTCAGTCTTGTCATGGGTGTCGTCTCATGGGGTCCACGCCGCTTCCCGGGGTGACGTGTCACGGTACCCGGTGAGGCCGCAGCGGCTCTGGATCTCCCTGACGACCTCCTCTCTGCGGGCCCAGGCTTCCTCGAGAGTCGATCCCTGGACCATCAGGGTCGCCACCCAGTCCGCCCTCTCCGGGCCGTAGTTGGTCAGGGCCTCCTGGGCCCCGAAGAAGTCCACCTCCAGGCGCAGGGGGCCTGCCTCGGCCATGACCCTCTCGCCGCATACGGCGAGCTCCCCACCCTCCACTCGGATGTGTTCCAGGACCGATCCCCGGGCGGGTCCGCCATGGATCGGACGCGGCATGCCCCCTTCCTCGGGCAGGAAGATCCCGGCCAGGGCCTCCACCATGTTGAAGCCCGTCGAATGGTATACGGCCGAGGGGGTCTGACTGGGAAACCTGGCGTCGATCTCCAGCGCCTTGAGCCGGCCTTCGTGGAGAACGGCTTCCAGGTCCATGATTCCCGTCAAACCGACGGCTTCGGCAAGCTTCACTGCCGCTCGTTCGAACGATCCGGCGAGATGCGGAGGGAGCGAAGCGGGGGCCAGGACCCGCTTGCAGTCGTGCGCGCTGTCCATCTCGAGTCGCGTGATCTGGAGCCCGGTGTAATGGCCCGCCCCCCCCATGACCTCGATGGAGTAGAGGGGGCCGGTGAGGTACGCCTGCAGGACACGCCCCGGGGGCGGGATGAGGGCGAAGCGCGACTCCAACGCCCGGCCATCCGGGAAGACCTCCACCCCCTTGCTCCCGCTCTCCCCGTCCGGTTTCACCACGACGGGAAAGGAGCAGTCCGGCCAGGGGGCCGGGGCGGGGATGCCGAGCTCCCGGAAGAGGGAATCCGATGCGGACTTGGAGGAGGAGACTGCGTAGGCCCCGGGATGGAAGGCCAGAGGCACTTCGTTCTCCTCACACCATCGAGTCAGGGTTCGGAGGGCCTCGGCGTTCTCGGTTGCCGGGAGGACCAGGTCCACTGATCGGAGAGCCCCGGTGAGGGCTTCCCGGTCCGTGAGATCGATGGCGACGAACCGATGGCAGAGTCCGGTTGCTGGGGCATCCCGCCGCCGGTCCAGGAGGACCGTCTCGAAACCAGCCTTCCGAGCCAGATAGGTGATCTCCACGCCCTGGAGGGCGCCTCCCGCGATGGCGACCACCATTGGTCGGCTCTGCTCTCGGCGGCCTCGCCCACTACGTCCCACGGATCCGCTCCATCCTGTCCTCGACCCATCGGCGGTACTCCGTACCGGTGGCCGCGGTGAGGCCGCACTCCCTGATCACGGGCTCGACGCTGGCCACGGTACGGCGGGCATCGTCGATGTCCAGAGTGCTCTGGGCCACTCCGGCGAACCCCTGGCCCGGAGGAACCAGCGAGGTGATGACGTTCGCGCCGGCATCGAGACGGTCCCTGAGGCCTGCGAGACCGAAGACATCCAGGGAAGCCGGTATGAGCCGATCCGGGAAGAGGAGGCGGAGGATGGCGATGATCTTCACCTCCTGGTCGGGATCCGGCTGGGGGCGGCCCGCGAGGGGAGTCCCCGGCTGGGGGACGAAGCTCATGACCCGAACCTGGTCGGTCTCCAGCTCTCTCATGGCTGTCAAGGTCCTGACCACGTCCGTGGAAGACTCCCCCAGACCCGAGAGCATTCCTTCCTCGGTGAGAAGGCCCAGCCGTCGGGCGGTCCGCTTTCCCTCGAGGCGCCGATGGAAATCCTGGCCGGGGCGGATCTCTTCGAAGAGGGACCGGTCGTGGGTCTCCTGGTAGCAGGCGTACCAGGATGCACCGGAGTTCTTGAGCAAGAACAGGGTCTCTTGGTTCACCATCCCCGGGGAGACCATCACCGGAAGACCGGTGGCCTCGGCCACCGAAGCCACCATGTGGGCCAGCTCTTCGAAGTCGCCTCCGTCGAAGTATGCCGGGTCCTCTCCCATGGTCAGGTCGATGAGGTGGACCCCCGATTCTGCCAGGATGCCAGCGGCTTCGACGATCTGCTCGGGGGTCTTTCGGTATCGAGGGGGCGCTCGGTTCGATCTCCGGTAGAAACAGAAGTGACAGTCGTTCCGGCAGAAGGTGCTCAGGTAAAGGAACCCGTAGAGGAACACCCTGTCGGCCGTGTGCGCGGCCCGGACCCTCCGTGCCGCGGCGAGGAGAGCGTCTCGTTCCTCCTCCTGAACGATGGAGAGGAGGCGCTGGACGTCGGCTTCGGAGAGGGGGTCTCCCTCTTCGGCCCTGTCGAGGATCGATTGCACTGTCTGCGCCCCAGCCCCTCTAGAGATTGAGGGTGATACCGTCGAGGTAGGCGAGGCTTCTCCCCAGCCGTCCGATGCTGCTGCCTCCCCTCACCGCCATCAGAAGCCGCTCGAGGCCGAAGCCCAGGCCTACCCAGGTGTCGGTGATGCGCCACGCGTGGTCCAGAGGATGGGGACCCACGGCGCTGCTGCCGAGCTCGAGGCCCTGGATACTGACCACGTCCAGAGTATCGCCGTACACCGCCGATTCCGCTTCCTCCAACCGATACTTCCGGATCCCCGCGGCCCGGGTCACGAGGTCCGCCAACTCCCGGATTCTGCGGTTGCGGTCTTCTTCGGCAAGGCCGAACTCGCAGAGGTTGAGCATGGTGAACTCCGTGGAGTGCCGGGCTCCCTGGGACTCGCGTCGAAAGCAGGAGCCGATCTCGAAGATGCCGACCGGCTTCTCCCACAGGCGCAGAAGGTCCTTGATCACGTAATAGAGGTGGGGAGCGAGCATGGGCCGGAGGCACCGGTCCTTGTCCAACCAGAAGATCTGTTTGAAGAGATCGTGGGCGTCGGTCACTCCCATCCTGGCCAGGAGTCCCCGGGCCAGGATCGTCGGCGTGGTCACCTGGACGAAGCCGGCTCCCACCAGAGTCTCCACCAACGTGGTCTCCAGGCGACAGAGGCCCGGGCGCCGGTGCACCCTCCTCATTTCCTGGAGCTCCTCTCTGCGCTTCCTGGCCAGCGTCCCTTCCAGATCCTGGAAGGCCCGGTCCCGCTGGGTCCGGTCCTGGAAACGCCTCGACAGCTCGGTCCCGTCGGCATCCAGGGCTACGAGTCTGCTTCTTTGGATTCTCGACCAGGTCGTTTCCACGTCCTCTTCCTCGAAAGACCCGGACTCGGTGCCCCCGGGTCGGAGATCTCCGGCGTCGCCGCAAACCCTTCGCCCGTCGCTTCGCTCTCGGGAGGGCAGG
>JASFRP010000407.1:0-4394 GCA_050114895.1 Gemmatimonadota bacterium | reverse complement strand
ATCGTCCGGGTTCCCCTGAACCGTGCCGGCGCCCTGCACCGGATCGGGCGCAGGAGCTCCACCCTGCTCCAGGAGCTGGGCCGCGAGCCCACCGTGGAGGAGATCGCCGAGGAGCTGGAGATCTCCCGGGAAGAGGTGGAGCGGACGCTGGCCATCTCCCAGTCCCACCTCTCCCTCGACGCTCCGGTGACGCCGGGTGAGGACAACCGCCTCCTGGACTATCTCCCGGACCAGTACTCCCCCGGTCCCGAGGACGAAGCCTACGAGAGGGCGTTGAAGGAGACGGTGGAAGAGGCCCTGTCCACCCTGAAAGAGAGGGAGGCCAAGATCCTCCGGCTGTATTTCGGCCTGGACGACCAGGATCCCATGACGCTGGAGGAGATCGGGGCACTCCTGGGAATCACCAGGGAGCGGGTCAGGCAGATCAAGGAGAAGGCCCTTCTGCGACTCCGGCACGCATCTCGAGCACGGTTCCTGGAAACGTTCATGCAGTGACTCCCCGCCACTCACCGGCGGTGGGGAGGCCTGGCCGGCAATGGGTTGACACTCCATCGCCCCAGAAATAGCTTAGAAAGCTCTGTTTTGAACTGGTTATTTCGGGGCCTACGGATGACGACCCTTACTCCGAAAAAAGACGAGATCGTTCGCCAATGGTGGCTGGTGGATGCCGAGGGCTTGGCCCTGGGCCGCCTGGCCACCGAAGTGGCGCGGCTCCTTCGCGGGAAGCACAAGCCCATCTACACGCCTCATCTGGACACAGGGGACCACGTGGTGGTGGTCAACGCGTCCAAGGTGGTCCTCACCGGGAGGAAGGCCGAGCAGAAGACGTACTTCCGCCACTCGGGGTATATGGGTGGCGAGAAGCACATCCCCTTCACTCGGATGTTGAAGACCCACCCGGAGAGAGTCATCGAGCTCGCGGTCAAGGGAATGCTTCCCAAGAACACCCTCGGGCGCCACATGAAGGAGAAGCTTCGGGTGTATCCCGGGGCCGAACATCCTCACCAGGGCCAGAACCCTCAGCCCCTCCAGATCAAAGGCTAGGCGAGAATCTCCATGGTTTCAGAGGAGCTCCAGAAGATCCAGACCGTAGGGCGACGGAAGACTTCCGTTGCCCGGATCCTCCTTCGTGAGGGTAGCGGTGAATGGACCATAAACGGGCGGCCGATGGCCGAGTACTTCCCCCGCAAGACGCATCAGATGCGGGTCGAGGAACCTCTCCAGGTTACTGAGCTGGGAAGCCGGTTCGACGTCCAGGTTCGTGTGAAGGGGGGCGGGCTCACGGGTCAGGCGGACGCCATACGCCTCGGCCTCTCCCGGGCTCTGGTGGCCTTCGATGAAGAACAGCGGCCCAATCTCCGGTCCAGGGGCCTTTTGACCCGGGACCCCCGCAAGGTTGAGCGGAAGAAGCCCGGGCGGCCAAAGGCCCGGAAACGCTTCCAGTTCAGCAAGCGGTAATCTCTACTCCGGCTCCGACATGCAGCAGGTTCAACTCAACGAATTGCTCGAGGCAGGCGTCCACTTCGGACACCAGACCCGCCGTTGGAACCCGAAGATGAAGAACTTCATCTTCGCGGAGCGGAACGGCATTCACATCATCGATCTTCGGAAGACCCTCGATCGTCTCAACCGGGCTCAGCAGGCCGTCCGCGACGTCGTGCTCAAGGGAGATCGTGTCCTCTTCGTCTGCACCAAACGCCAGCTCAGGGGAATCGTAGAGCAGGAGGCTGAGCGGTCCGGCTCCCTCTTCGTCACCGAGCGGTGGCTCGGGGGGATGCTCACGAATTTCCAGACCATCCGGAAGCAGATTAGGCGGCTCAAGGAGTTGGAGCGAGGCCAGGAGGAGAACGCCTTCGAATTCTACACCAAGAAGGAGCGCCTCCTGCTGGACCGGGAACGGGAGAAGCTGGAGAAGTACTTCCAGGGGGTGAAGGACATGGGCCGGCTTCCCGGAGCCATCTTCGTGGTGGATGCCCGCCGGGAAACCATCGCCGTGAAGGAAGCCCACCGGCTCGGCATTCCGGTCATCGCTATCGCCGACACGAATGCGGATCCCGATCTCATCGATTTTCCCATCCCGGGAAACGATGACGCCATCCGATCTGTCGGTCTCATCACCCAATCCATCGCCGACGCCGTCGAGGCGGCAAGGCAGGAGGTGCCGGAAGAGGAGCGCCGCCGGGTTGAGGAGATGGAGGCCACGACCTACTCCACGGAGACCGGCGAGACAACCGAAGTGGAGGATAGGCCGGCGAGGCGTCGGCCCCGTCGGAAACGACGTCCCCGCCCAGAGGTCATCGCTCAGCACGTAAAGGGCGAGGACGAAGAGGGAGGCAGTTCCGGGGGCGAATCCGAGGAGGCGGAATCCTCGTCTGACGAGGCAGCGGAGGAAGGCGAGGGGTAGTCTCCCATCGACCTCCCCCCCCGGGGGAGGGTCCTCGGGGGCGGACCCCCGGGGCCCGGAGGCGGCAGCAGGAAGAGGTGAGCGAAGGGTTCCCTGATTCGCTTCCCATCTTCGCTTCCGCCTCTTTTTCATAGCCATTCAGTAGAACCGAGATGAGAACAGATCATGACGATCTCTGCCAAGGACGTGAAAGCTCTTCGGGACCGAACCGGTGCCGGAATGATGGACTGCAAGAGGGCCCTCCAGGAGACGAACGGCGACATGGAAGCCGCCATCGACTACCTGCGGGCGAAGGGCGCGGCCAAGGCCGCCAAACGTGCCGCCAAGGCCGCCAATGAGGGAACCATCGGCAGCTATCTCCACTTCGGCGGGAAAGTCGGAGTCATGGTGGAGCTGAACTGCGAGACGGATTTCGTGGCCAAGAACGACGAGTTCCTCCAACTCGCCAAGGACCTGGCCATGCACATCGCTGCGGCAAGCCCTCTGGCGGTGCGTCCGGAGGACCTGCCGGAGGCGGTGGTGGAGCGTGAACGCTCGGTCTTTCTGGAACAGGTGAAGAACGAAGGGAAACCCGAACACATCGCCGAGAAGATCGTGGAGGGGAAGCTGAGAAAGTTCTTTGAAGAGAATACCCTCCTGAAGCAGGCCTTCGTGAAGGACACCGATCGGACCATCGAAGAGATCATCACCGAAGCATCGGCGAAGACCGGCGAGAGGATCGAAGTCGCCCGCTTCGCGAGATTCCAGGTGGGTGGGGGAGAATGACCCTCCGTGGGCAGGCCCGCCGGCAACTCGCGCGGCGGGCCTTTTTTCTGCTACCTTGCTTGGGCTGGGGCTGAAAGTTCCGATGACGCTTCCTCCGCCCCTTGGTCCGATTGGTGGGGCGGTGGCACTCGAGGGAGGGGAATGAACACGGTCGATGATCTGAAGTACCCGAGAGTCCTCCTCAAGCTCTCCGGGGAGGCCCTTGCCGGAGCCCAGGGTTTTGGCATCGATCCCCCTGTCGTGGAACGCCTGACGGAGGAGGTGAAGGCCGTGTCCCAGATGGGAGCCGCCCTGGGACTGGTGATTGGCGGTGGAAACATCGTCCGGGGGTCTGCCGCCAGCGCCCAGGGGATGGATCGGGTCTCCGCGGATTACATGGGGATGTTGGCCACCATCATCAACGCTCTGGCCATCCAGGACCTTCTGGAAAAGAAGGACGTGGACACCCGGGTTATGACGGCTATCCGCATGGACGAGCTGGCCGAGCCCTACATCCGCCGTCGGGCCCTGCGTCACCTGGAGAAGGGAAGGGTCGTCATCTTTGCGGGAGGCACGGGAAACCCCTATTTCTCCACGGACACCGCAGCGGCCCTGCGTGCCATCGAGATGGAAGCGGACGTGGTGATCAAGGCCACGAAGGTCTCCGGTGTCTTCACGGCGGATCCCGTGAAGGACCCTTCGGCCCAGTTCATTCCCGAGATCTCTTTCAGGGAGGTCGTGGCAAATGAGCTGGCCGTCATGGATGCCGCGGCCGTTTCCCTCTGCAAGGAGAACGGCCTCCCCATCATCGTTCTGGACCTGGAGGAGGCGGGATCGGTTTCTGCAGCCATCAGGGGGGAACGGGTAGGGACCCTCGTCTCCTGACGGACCTTTCGACTTCTGAGCTCACGTCAACGCCTGAGGTGATCTATGCCGAACGTGAAAGAGGCGGAACAGGACATGAAGGCAGCATTGGAGGCCATGCGGAGGGAGTTTGCCACCGTCCGCACAGGCAAGGCTTCCCCGGCTCTCCTGGACACGGTGCGAGTGGAGGCGTATGGGACACAAATGCCCCTGAATCAGGTCTCTTCCATCAGCACTCCCGATCCGACCCTGTTGGTGGTCCAACCGTTCGATCAGAGCCTCGTCGGCGCCATCGAGAAGGCTATTCTCACGGCGGATCTGGGCCTGAATCCTTCGAACGACGGGAACGTCATCCGAGTTCCGATTCCTCCCCTGAACGAGG
>JASFRP010000406.1:0-4395 GCA_050114895.1 Gemmatimonadota bacterium | reverse complement strand
TCTTCCTGGCGATCCTGTTCGTGAGGTACTTCTCCCTGCTCTGGTTCGCGTACCTCGAGCACGCGGAGAGGAACGTGTTCGGAGACCGGAACGCCGGGGAGCTGCCGCCCATCTCCGTCATCATCCCCGCATACAACGAGGCCGAGGTCATCTCCTCGGCGCTGGCCAGCGTGTCCAGGGTGGATTACCCCAAGCTGGAGGTGGTGGTGGTGGACGACGGGTCCAGCGACGAGACCCTCCAGGTGGCCTCGGCCTGGGAAGGCGTCCATGGCCACATCGAGTTCCGGGTGGTCACGAAGGAGAACGGGGGGAAGGCGTCGGCGTTGAATACGGGGATCGCCGTGTCCAAGCATCCCTTTCTCTTCTGCATGGACGCCGATTCCCGACTGGAGCCGTGGACTCTCCGGAACGCCATGAGAGGGTTCACCGATGCCTCGGTGGGGGCCGTGGCCGGGAACGTGAAGGTCCAGAACCGGCGGCGGGTGATCACCAAGCTCCAGGCCCTGGAGTACATCGAAGGGCTCAACATGCCCCGCCGGGCTCAGGGGTTCGTGGCGGCGGTGAACATCGTCCCCGGACCCGTGGGCCTCTTCCGCAGGGAGGCGCTGGAGGAGGTGGGTGGGTACGACACCGACACCTTCGCCGAAGACGCCGACCTGACGCTGAAGATGGTGGCGACGGGGTGGAAGGTGTTGTACGAGGACACGGCCATCGCGTGGACGGAAGCGCCGGAGCGGTGGCTGGATCTCGTGCAGCAGCGCTACCGCTGGACCCGGGGGATCCTGCAGTCGCTGAAGAAGCGGAAGAGACTGCTCTTCCGCCCCTTCCCGGATCTCCCCCTCTGGCTATCCGCCATGGAGATGGGATTCGAGGCGGTGGCCTGGCCGATTCTCAACCTTTACGCCCACCTCTTCTTTGCCCTGGTGGCGCTCTTGTTCGGAGCGGGGGAGCTCCTCCTCTACTGGTGGATTCTCCTGACCCTGCTGGACCTCGTGGCGGCGTTCGTCACGGTCTCCATGGAGGAGGAGTCCCTCTCTCTGGTCCCCTTCGCGTTGATCTACCGATTCTTCTTCATCCTCTTTCTCGATGTGGTCAAGACCTTCGCGGCGCTGGAGGAGCTCTTCAACCTCGGGATGGGTTGGGAAAAGGTCCGGAGGGCCGGAACAACCTTGAGAGCCGCGGAGAACATGGAGTGAGCACATGAACGTCGTCGACCTGCTGATCACCATCGTGGTGGTCACCATCCTGGTGACCATCGTGTTGGCGGTGGTCACCTACGTTGCCTACAAGCTCCGACTCATGAGGCAGCCTTCCGAGGCATCCGAGGTGCAGGGGGGCATGCGGTATTTCGTGCGGCACGCCCCGCCGGAATCGGAGTGGGAGCCGGAGGCCCATGCCCTCGAGACGTGATCCGGTCCCCCGGGTCAAGGCTTGGACTCATTGGCTCGGGGGATTCCTCCTCCTGGGGCTCCTGGGAGGGGGAGTCGTGGCGGCCGCTGTCCTCCTCTGGGAGAACCTGGACGTCCGGCAGCTGGCCCCGGCGCTGGCCCCGAATCCGGGGCCCCCACCGGACCCGACGTCCCCCCCTCCTCCCGCTGCACCTGGTGGGAGCTTCTCCGTCGCCCTCCTCAACACCGCGCCGAACCAGGGGTTCTTCCCTGACTCGAGCTTCCAGCCGGGTGAGATCGCCCGCTGGAGAAGGCTCATCGAGGCGGAGGGTGGGGAAATCCGGGAAGTGGCTTCCCTGGAAGAGCTCCGGGCCGTCGAGCCCCAGGAGCTTCTGGTACTGCCGGAGGCCCCGTGTCTCTCCCGGGCGGAGGTGGCGGCCGTAGGGTCCCACCTGGCCCGGGGAGGAAGCCTGGTGTCGAATTGGGCGGTGGGGGCCAGGGACGAGGCGTGCGAGTGGCGGGGATGGGGAACGGTACGGGACCTGGCGGGAGCCAGGGACGTCAGGGAGATCTCGGAGCGCCCGGCCCTCTTCCTCACGGTTCCGGAGGGGACCCCCCTCTCCCCCGGCCTGGACCCGGGGACCCGCATCGAGCTGCGGTCCGAGCCTTCCCTGGCCCTGAATACTCCCGGTGCCCGTATCTACTGGTCGGACTGGGCCTTGAACCCCGCTCCGGACGAGAGTGGGGGTGGGGCCGACGTGGCGGCATCGGCCGCCAGAACGGAGGAAGGCGGACGGACGGCGTGGTTCGGATTCAGGCTCTCCCAGGCCGCGACTCCCCGGGACAGCGTGAACGTGGAGCGTCTGGTGCGGAACGGGGTCCTCTGGGCCGCCGGAACGCCGGTGGCCTATCCAGCTCCGTGGCCCGAGGGCAGGCAGTCGGCCCTGCTGTTGGTCCAGGACGTGGAAGCCGAATACCAGAACGCCTATGCCATGGCCGACCTCCTGGAGGAGCTGGGCCTTCCGGGGACGTTCTTCCCCGTGTCCCAACTGGTCATGGGCGACAAGGAGCTGGCCCAGGCGATGGTGCGGGTGGGGGAGGTGGGGAGCCAGACGTCGGATCACACGCCGGTGGCGGGGCTGACGTACCAGGATCAGCTGATTCGCCTCAGGCGGACCTACTCCGAGATCGAGAACTGGGCTGGGTCACCCCCGGCAGGGTTGAGACCGCCGGAGGAGTCCTTCGACGCCAACACGCTCCGGGCGTGGAAAGAGGCCGGAGGTAGATACCTTCTGGCAGTGAACCAGGCTCGATCCGCAAGCCCAGAGCTCCACGAGGTGGAGGGACAGATCCTGGTCCTGATTCCCCGCCTCCTGAAGGACGATTACAACGTCTTCGTCCAGGACGGCGCGGTGAGGACCGACCGCCTCGAGGAAGCCTTCCTGGAGGGAATGGAGAAGCTCCGGGCCGTGGGCGGGCTAGCGGCGGTGATCGGTCACACGCAGATCATGGGGACGGACCGCCGGCTGAACGCGCTTCGCGTCGTGGCCGACACGGCGGAGGCGCAGGGGGACTGGTGGATCGCCCGGGCGGGAGAGGTGGCGGAGTGGTGGGCGAAGCGGGCCGGGGTGCGGCTCACGTTCGCTGACTCTCCCGAGGGCGCCGGCGACGCCGATTCCGAATCGGCGGCTGGAGGCCTTGGAGGGTACCATCCCGACGTCGTCCATGAGATCCTGGTGGAAGGACCGCCGGACGGTGGGCTGGAAGGGCTCTGGATCGACGTGATCCTGCCGGAGGGCGTCGAGGAGCTGATGCCCCTCATGGACGGCGTCCCGCTGCCCTTCTCCACCACGGAGTGGGGAATGAGAATCCCCGTGGGGAATCTTCCCGCCGGGGAGAGCAGGACCGTTACGGTCCAGACCGTTCCTCCGGAGGAGGGGGAGGGGGGGCGGTAGGGAGGACTAGAACGAACCTCCCAGCACACCGATGCCCGTGTGCACACCCAGGGATGCGTAGATGTTGTGGATGATCCCGAATTTGCTTGCGTCCGCGTCCAACGGATCGAAGGGCGAGTTGAACTGGACGTGATCCCTCCCCTCCAGCCTTACGATCAGGGGTCCGTCCCCCCAGCTCCAGGGCGTGATGATGTCGAAGCCCAGCCCTCCGACGGCGATGAGGTCGAAGTTCTGGGTCCCGTCGTAACTGGCGGCCGCCGGTAAGTAGGAGGTCACCGGACCGTCCCCCATGCCCCAGTGGATCACCCCTCCGCCGAGGCTCAGGAAGGGACTCACGGTCCGGTCCAGAGTGGCAGGCGCGAAGCGGAGCATCAGGGTGACGTCGATCTCGTAGACCTGGATATCCCGGTCTCCCTGGATCCACGGGATGGTCTGCTGGCCCAGGGCCCCGTGGAGCCGGCCCCCGACCCGCCCCGATCCGAGCCAATGGTCGAAGAACATGGCTCCGGCCCAGCTCATGTCCGGCTTCAGATCCCCGCCCTCCTGCGCTGCCGCTCCGTTGTTCAGGCTGGTGGTAAGGAAGGCACCGCCGCTCCAGCCGACGGAGTACTTGTACCCCTGGCCCGCCGCCGGTGAGGCGAACAGTGCCAGCGCCAGCCCGAGCGTGAGTCCCCAGAAACGATCCCTTCGCATTTCGACCCCCTGATGGTCAGCGCGTGGTAGACTGTGTGGCTAGTTGAGCGGCGCGATGTCACGCCGTCTGACGTCGATCACCACCACTCCCCCGACGTCCGTGATCCCGTACAGCTTCAGCACGACACAGTCCGCGCCGGAACACGACCTCCCCTGGCCCCCGTTGTCCGTGGGAAGGGGGGGAGCGGCCTTGAGGGGTCCCACGATGTTGTCCCGGATGTGGATCTCTCCCCTCTGCGTGAAGTGCACCGTGTCCAGGATTCGAACCGTGAAGTCTCCCTGCCCCACGAAGCTCAGGGTCCGCTCCGAGGAGGTGATGCCCTGGGCGTAGGTGGGGTGGTCGGGGTGGAGCACCGCTC
>JASFRP010000405.1:0-4402 GCA_050114895.1 Gemmatimonadota bacterium | reverse complement strand
AAGAGACCGTGAGGCTGTCGAACGCCCGCTCTACGTACTCCTCCACCTGGAAGTCCACGATCCCCTTCACGTTCTCCCAGAGCTCCTGCACCCGGGGCGACGCCTCCAGGAAGTCCACCACGGCCTCGTCCTCACCGGTCAGCTCCCGCAGCGACTCCTGGTAGTGGGGGTTGGGAAGGCCCCGGCAATCGAAGACGAACCCGCCCCCGTGCCCCTCCTGGTCAGGGGGGTATCCGTCCCGGAAGGAGAAGCTCTGTACCAGGACGGAGAGGGCGCTCTTTGGCGGCACCGGCCCCCGGGGCTCCGCCCAGTGCTCCACGATGCGCCAGAGGACCGTCTCCAGCTCCGGGAGGGGGGTGGGAAGGCCTCCTTGCAGGACGGTGCGGAAGTTGTCGGCGGCGTAGGGAACGCTCTCCAGGAAGCGCCGCTTCCTCTCGAAGAAGCCCCGGTAGCCAAAAGCCCCCATGGCCTGCATGAGGCGGACGAGGACGAAGCCCGTGTAGTGGCGCCGGAACGCCTCGGCGTCCACGGGAATCAGCTCCCCCAGGGCCTGGAGGTAATGCTCCAGGAGGCTCTCCCGCAGCGCCGGCGGGAGGTCGGCCTTGGAGTCGAAGAGAAGGGAGGCCACGTCGTACTGGAGGGCTCCCCTCCGCCCGCCCTGGAAGTCGATGAACCAGGGTTCCCCGTCGTGGATCATGACGTTCCGGGACTGGAAGTCCCGGTAGAGGAAGTAGTCGGCCTCCGCCTCCAGGAGCAGCTGGGTGAGGTGGGCGAAGTCGTCCTCCAGGCGCTGCTCGTTGAAGGGGATGTGGGCCAGCTTGAGGAAGTGGTACTTGAAGTAGTTCAGGTCCCAGCGGATGGAGCGGTTGTCGAAGGCCTGACGGGGGTAGGCCAGGCGGTAGTCGACGACCTCGTGACCCCGCACCTGGAAGTGGGGGAGGACGGCCAGGGCCTTGCGGAAGAGATCCTCTGCCTCCGCCGGGAATGACTCCTCGGGGTGGGCCAGGCGCGCCGCGGTCAGGGCTTTGAAGAGGGTCGTGTCCCCCAGATCCTCCTCCAGCCATACCCCAGCCTCCCGGTCCTCGCCGAAGATCTCCGGGACCGGGAGCCCGACCCCCCGAAACGCCCGGGCGAAGGCCAGGAAGGCCCGGTTCTCCTCGTGGTCGGGCCCGATGGCTCCCACCGCCGTCTCCCCGCTTCGGGCCACCAGGCGGAAGTACTGCCGGGTGGAGCCGTCGGCGGCAATCTCCAGAATCGCCTCGGGGCGGTGCCCATAGCGCTCCTCGAAGAGCTTGATGATGCGTTCCTTCATGGGATCGTCTCTCTCCTCGTTCCCGGCGGCCGGGCATCGTCCTGGGCTGCGCGCGCCCGCACGCCGAAGATGCCGAAGGACGGGGTGGAAGGCGAGAGAGGGGGAACGGGGCTCACCCCTCCCCGGTCAGCACGCTCCGCAGGCGGGCGGCGCCCCCCTCCACCATCTCCGTGGAGCAACTGAAGGCCAGGCGCAGCGAGTTCACCCCGCTGGTGCCGAACCCGTCGCCCGGCACCGACCCGATCCCCTCGTCCGCCAGCTTCCACGCCAGCTCGTCGGTGCCCTCCACCCCCAAACGTTGGAAGACCGAGGGCTCCATCTCCACCCATAGGAAGAACGTCCCCTGGGGGGGAAAGACCCGGACCCCTTCGATCCCCTGGAGGGCCCCCACCAGGAGGTCCCGGCGGTGGCGGTACTCTTTTCGCATGGCCGCCACGTGGGACTGGTCTCCGGTGACGGCGGCCAGGGCCCCCCACTGAGTCACGGAGTTGACGCCGTTGATGGTGCAGCGGATGAGCTTGGGGAGCCGGTCCTTCAGCAGGGGCGAGCGAGCCACCACGTATCCGGTGCGGAGCCCCGCCATGGCGTGGGTCTTGGAGAAGGAGAACACGGACAGGATCCGCTCCCCGTAGCCCGGCGCCAGGCTGGCGAGGCTCACGTGCCGGGCGGGCTCGTACACCACGTCCTCATAGGCCTCGTCGGATATGATCCAGAGCCCTCGGCTCCGGGCCAGCTCCACGATGCGCTGTAGACTGTCCCCGGGGATCACCGCCCCGGTGGGATTGTGAGGGGTGTTCAGGAAGATGGCCACCGTGGCCGAGGTCAGAGCCGCCTCGATGGCCTCGGGGGTGTACTGGTAGCCATCCGCCCGGGAAAGGGCGATGGGCACCGGCCGGCCCCCGGCCAGCTTGATGTTCTCCACCGCCTCGTACCACATGGGATCGGGAACGATGACCTCGTCGCCGGGCTGCAAGAGGGCGGCGAAGAGGATGTTCAGGGCGTGCATGGCCCCGTTGGTCACGAAGACGTCCGAGGCGCCCACCCCCTCAATCCCGTTCTTCTCCTCGACCTTCCGGGCCAGCGCCGCCCGTAGCTCCGGGATGCCGTTGTTGGGGATGTAGTGGGTCTTACCCGCCCGGGCCGCCTCGGCCAGGGCCTCGATCACGTGGGGGGGTGGCGAGAAGCTGGGATCTCCGGACTCCAGGCGGTACACCCGGGCGCCCCGGGCCTGGGCCTCGAAGAGGCGTTCGCGGATCTGGACGATCTTTCCAAGGGAGATCTGGTCCAGGGGGTGGGGCGTGGTGCTCAACGTGACCTCCCGCGTTCGTTGGTGGCCTGGTGCCTCCTGCGGGGCGACTCTCCGCCGCAGCCGCACCGGCCAGCAGGCAGAACCTCCTCCGCAAGGTGGCGAGCCCCCCTCCCTCTTGCCAATCCCCCCATCACGCTCCACCACAGACCCCGTACTGCCGGTGGCGTCCTCCACATCCTCCTCGGGGCCTTCGGGGCACCTTCAGAGAGGTCTATCCCACCACTTCCGTCCACGCCTGCTTCGAGGCCGTGAGCTTCCTCCAACGCATCGGCTCGCCCGTCAACCCCCACTTCCACTATCACCTGACTTCGTGGCGGACCGGACCCGCGATGGCCGTCCCTTGAGAATGCTGAAGGTTCTGGACGAGGACAGACGGGAAGGTCTGGCCAGGAAGCCCACGGGAGAACGGCTACAAGGAGAGCTTCAACAGAACGGTGGGAGAAAAAGCGCTGGAGCGGCAAATCTTCTTTACGCTGACGGAGGGGAAGGTCCTGATCGAGCAGCGGCGGCGGGAAAATAACTCCATTCGGCCTCACAGCTCACGGGGCTATCGACCCCCGACCCCGGAAGCCGTCCGGCCGAATCACGGCGATGTGCCGCACGTTTCACGGGTGGGACGCACGATGGCCCCGGAGTTCTCCTCACCTCCCGGAAACGGCAAAGACCTCCAGAGCCACCGGCGTATTGTGCGTCACGTCCTCGAAGATCCAGGTGGTGCTTCCGCCCTTGCGACTCTCAGCCACTCGCATCGGCACCTTGACGCCCTGGAAATCCCGGTAATCCTCCAGTGTCCAGAACCAGCCGATCTGGACCAGAAGCCCACTCTCGACATCGAAGCTCAGGGCGTTGTGCGCGGGATGCAGGTCGCTGTTGACGACGTAGACGTCGTGTCCGTAGCGGGTCTCCCGGCCCACCACATGCATGCCGGGGAAGTAGTCCTCCAACCGGATGGAGCCCCGTGGATCCAGCAGGAAGCTCATCTTGTTGCGCACCGATTCTTCTTGGGTACGAGCCGGCGCGTCTCCGGCACGGGCCCACACCACCTGTCCGTCGCACCCCTGGCGCTCCACGAGGCTGTCGGAGAAGGTGATGAGCCAGCGGTCGGGAAAAACCGCGACTGCCTGAAGTGCCTTCACCTGGGGCTCGCCCAAATCCGATCGGTCGTCGATTTCCCGGCCACTCATCGTCCTGGTGTCCAGGCGCCCTAAAGCCTCCCGACCTCCAACCGCGGTCACGTAGCGATCCAGGATCTCGTCCAGGGTGGGAAGGGAATCGTCCGGCGGGGTCGACTGGGCAGCCACAGAGCCGCCTGCCGTCAGAAAAAGGCCCACTGCCACGACGCCGATGCGCGATGTCCGACCTCTTCTCTCCAACTGCGTCATGATATCCTCCAGTCCTTGCCCTCCGACTCGGCGAATCGATGTACCCAAGTCGCTGCCCAGGGGGGCAAAGACCATGCCGACTGGGCCATGGCGCCGTGGAGTAATGCTCTGGCCCCCACCAAGCCCATACTGACGCCCCGATCGGCACTGAGATGGGATGATTCCTCTCCTCTCCCCTCCTCCATCCACCTGTCGGGCCGCTCCAGACTGAACCGGAGCAGGACCGAGATGGAGCGATACGGACCAGCGTCCCGGCGGATTCCTTCGGACAACCCGGGCCGGAAAGCCAGGGGAAGGGCAAGGGAGAGCCCCGTATTGATTGGTCTCGACCGCTGGAAATCTGTCGTGCGTACCAAACAGGTGCTACGATTTCTGCAGACATTCCGGGGATGAGGAGCT
>JASFRP010000404.1:0-4410 GCA_050114895.1 Gemmatimonadota bacterium | reverse complement strand
ATTCGAGTTCGACACGATCCTCATGGCGCTGAATCCGGCGGACAAATATCACCGCCCCTTCCTGGACCGGCTCCTCCCCGAGGCCAACCGGCGGGAGATGGGGGTCATCGCCATGAAGATCCCGGCCCGGGGTAGGATATTCAGGGAGGGCGGTCTCACATCCATGAAGGAGGCCCTCACCTGGACCATGAGCCAGCCCATCAGCACCGTCATCGTGGGCTGCGACACCGTCGCCCAGCTGGAGGAGAACATCTCGGTGGCCGCCGAGTTCCAGCCGCTGAACAGCGCCCAGATGGCGGCCATCGAGGCGAAGGTGGCGGACTATCCGGCGGAGGCTGCCTTCTTCAAGGAGGGAGCCGCAGGCTTCGACCAAGACGACGGCGCCCCGGACGACCAGCAGATGGGGGATTAGGGCTCGAAGCCGGGCTCCCGCTCCCAGATCTTCTTCAGGTCCTCGTACTCGGGCTTTTCCTTCAGCTTCTCCCCCCGGGTGGTGCGGCCCACCTTGAAGGAGACGGGACCCTGGCTGGTCTCCCGGATCTCTTCCTCCCGGAGAAGCTTGAATCGGTCCCAGACGGAATACCGGACCCCGAAGGTGGAGCTGGTGCGGAGAAGGAAGTCGGCGAAGGTCCCCAGCTGGTCCGGGGACACCAGGAGCGTAACGAGGCTCACCGGTCGTCCCTTCTTCCCCATGCCGGGGGTGGTCCAGGCGTCCAGGGCGCCCATCTCCAGGGCCCTTTCCGTGATCCAGGCCGTTCGCTCTCCCGTCTGGTCGTCGAGGTTGGCCCTCAGCTCCACTACCCGGTCCGTGTCATAGGGGAGTGGCGGATGGGGCAGTGGGCCCTCCTCCCCGGTCCCCTGGACGGCATCCAGCAATGCCACCCGGAACACGTTCGGATAGGAGCCCAGATCCATGCTCCCCGATCCGGAACCCTGAGCCACGAGGGTCCCTCCGGGCCATCCTTCGACGAACTCGGGGTCCATGGCCCGAAGAATCGCCAATCCCGTGGGAGTGGACAGCTCCACGTCCGTTCGGACGATCTCTCTCGGAACCGGGTCCAGGGGCATTCCTACCGCCAGGCGGGCCGATGCCGGGGGCGGCACCGGATAGGTTCCGTGGTGGATCTGAATGGTGCCTCGGCCCAGCTTCACGGGGGAGGAAAGGACCCGCCGGGGGGCTACCGTGGCCATGCAGACGCCGGCCATGGCCACGTCCACCAGAGAGTCCACGGCTCCCACCTCGTGGAAGGCCACCTTCTCCAGGGGCACACCGTGGGCGTCCGCTTCGGCCTCCGCCAGGAGTCGAAACACGCGCAGGGCGAACTCCCTGGCCACAGGATCCAACGCCGAGCCCTCGATCTGCTTCACGAGGCTCGGGTAGTGGTGATGGTGGTGATCCCCGTGGTGGGGGTCGTCCGGGGGAGAGTCACTCGGGGGAGAGTGACTCGATGCCCCACTCCCGGGTCCCACCACCCGCACGTGGGTGAACCGGGCGCCGGACCGCCGTACCTCGCTGATCTCGACTCGCACGCCTGGGAGCCCGAGGGCTCCGGGGACGGCCTGGACGGCGGCCGGATCCACGAGTCCCGCATCCAGGAACGCGGCGGTGAACATGTCGCCGGCGATCCCGGCAACGCTCTCCAGAAGAAGAGTACGCTCCGGCGGGCCCATCAGCTCCCCTCCACTGGGCTGGAGTGGTTTCCCCGGGCCCGTTCCAGGGCCTTCACCACCCGGGCTGCGGCGATCCCCGCCGAGAGCCCGTTGTCGATGTTGGAGACGGTGACGCCGGGGGCGCAGGAGTTCAGCATGGCCAGGAGTGGTGCCAGCCCCCGGAAGCTGGCTCCGTATCCCACGCTCGTGGGAACCGCGAAGACCGGGGAAGAGACCAGCCCCCCCACCACCGAAGGCAGCGCTCCCTCCATCCCCGCCACCACTACCACCGCCGCCGCTTCCCGCAGGCGGGAGACCTTCTCCAGCACCCGATGGAGACCGGCGACCCCCACGTCATAGATCCTGTGCACTCCGACGCCCATGGCCACGCAGACCTCCACCGCCTCTTCGGCCACCGGCAGGTCCGAGGTTCCCCCGGAGACCACCGCGACGAAGGGTTCGCCGGCGTGTTCCGGGCCCCCCTCCGGGCCCTTCTCCTCCGGGGGATTCACCAGAAGGGTCCGGGCCCGCCGGTTCACTCGGGCGCCCGGGAAACGGTCCTCCAGGGCCGCGGTCTTTTCCGGGTCCAGCCGGGTGAGGAGAACCGGGACGCCGGGGGTGGAAAGCCTGGCGGCGATCTCCACGACCTCCTCCACGGTCTTCCCCTCTCCGAACACGACCTCCCCCAGACCCTGCCGAATGTGGCGGTGGTGGTCCAGCGTGGCGAACCCCAGGTCATCCCGGCGGAGAGGCCCGTCCTTCAGCTTCTCGGCGGCCGCCTCCGGGGTGATCTCTCCCCTGGACACACCCTCCAGTAGGGCCTGCAGGTCCTCCGGCGTCACGATACCCCCCCTCCGGTCCGATACCCTGCCAGGTCCAGGGTCAGCCACTTGTAGCCCCGGGCGCGGCTCTCCTCCTGCAAAGCCGTCCTGCATTCCAGGACCCGGGGCATCTCCTCCGGGGGGACCTCCACCCGGAGGAACTCAGACCCGTCCTCCGTGCCACACACCCGCACCCTGAGGGTCCGCACCCCGGCGCGCCTCAGGAGGGATTCCATCGCTTCTACGTTCCTCAACCGTTCCGGCGTCACGGGAATCCCCGTCATGATCCTGGAGCTGAGACAGGGACTGGAGGGCTTCTGGGCCAGGGAAAGGCCGCTCTCCGACATGAGATGGCGGATCTCCGCCTTCGTGATGCCGGCGTCGGAAAGGGGGGCCAGCACCCCCCACTCCCGGGCAGCCCTGTGGCCGGGGCGGTCGTCCTCGTGGTCCGAGGCGTTGTACCCGTACAGGAGCCACCGGAGGCCTTCCTCCCCCGCCACCTCCCGGGCGATGCGGAAGAGCTCCACCTTGCAGTGATAGCATCGGTCCCGTTCGTTCCTGACGTACTCGGGCTTGGAAACCTCCAGGCTCTCTCTCCACCTGTGGGCGACGCCCAGCTCCCGGGCGAAGGCGGCGGCGTCTTCCTTGTCTCGACCCGGTGTGCTGGGGCTGGTGGTGGTGAGGGCCACCACCTTCCCCCCCTTCGCGGCGGCGACTCCGGCGGAGGCCCAGAGAAGGAATGCGCTGTCCGTTCCCCCGGAAAACGCCACCAGGGCGCCCTCCCCGACCCGGCGGGCGAGATCCACCCGCAGGGAGGCGAGCTTCTCCGAGGCTCGAGACGGATCGAGCGGGGCATCCGGCGCCTGGGCCGGATCCAGTATGGGAAGTGGCTTTTCCATGCAGCTTTCAGCCGGTGAGCCGGGACAGATCGTGAAAGGAAACTATCCCCTTCCCGGGTCCCCAGGGAAGCGCCCCGGGGCGACCGGACCGGCGGGCCTCCCTTTCTCGCCTCATTGGGCCAGCGGGGCACGTGGCGCTATCTTGGCGCCATGAGCTCCGAAACGATTCTCCTTCTGACCACGGCCGCCTCCGTCGGGGTCCTCCACACCCTCCTGGGTCCGGACCACTACCTCCCCTTCGTCGCCATGGCCCGGGTGGGAGCCTGGTCCCGGCGAAAGACCCTCATGGTCACGACCCTGTGCGGGGTCGGGCACGTCGCGGGATCCGTGGTTCTGGGCCTCGTCGGAATCGCCTTCGGGCTTTCCCTCTCCCGGCTGGAGGCATTCGAGTCGTCTCGTGGGTCGGTGGCGGCCTGGGGGCTCATCGCCTTTGGGCTCCTGTACACCGCCTGGGGTCTTCGGCGGGCTGCCCGTGGGCACAGGCACACCCATGTCCACGCCCATGGGAACGGGACCCTGCACCTCCACGAGCACGACCACTCGTCGGCCCACCTCCACCCTCATCCGAAGGAATCGGGCGGGTCTCTGACCCCCTGGGTTCTCTTCGTGATCTTCCTCCTGGGTCCGTGCGAGGCGTTGATTCCCCTGCTCATGTTTCCCGCGGCCACGCGGAGCCCGGGAGCCCTCCTGCTGGTCACGGGAACCTTCGGGGTGGCCACCGTGGGAACGATGCTCACCGTCGTCCTGGCAGGCATCGAGGGCATCCAGCGTCTGCCCTTCGGGAAGATGGAGCGGTACGCCCACACCCTGGCGGGACTCACCATCCTGGCCTGCGGGGTGGCCATCCGTTTCCTGGGGATCTGACGGTCCCCTGACCCCAGATACACTGGAAGGAGGCATGGAAGATGGCTCGGGAGCAGGCCCGGATCGTGGCGCGGAGCACCCTCTCCCCCCTGGCCCTCATTCTGGGTCTGCTGGTGGCAGGGGGGCACGGTGCCGCCCAGCCCACCCGCTCCGGCAATCCCGTCCTCCAGGGATGG
>JASFRP010000403.1:0-4411 GCA_050114895.1 Gemmatimonadota bacterium | reverse complement strand
AGCTGACCATCTTTCCGGAGGACACCGGGAAGATGCTGGTCGCGGCACAGCGTGCGGGAATGAAGGTCGACGGACCCCACCGGGCCTTCCTGGTGCAGGGGGACGATGAGCTCGGCGCACTGGCGGGAATTCATCAGAAGCTCTACCGGGCCGACGTGAACGTGTACGCGTCCACGGGCGTAACCGATGGGCGGGGGTCTTTCGGGTACATGATCTACGTTCGCCCTGAGGAATACGATAGAGCGGCCGAGGCGCTGTCAGTCTGAGGCAACGTCCCCACTCCGCACGACTCGGGAACAGGGCGGTGAACTTCCTGCCCCGGAGCCGGTATCAGGACCCTCGGGGGAGGTTGGCCTTCCTCGGAAGGAGCCCTGCCTCGCCGATGGGGTGAAGCGCGTCGGTGTGGCTGCGGCCCTCCGGGAGGTCCGTTGGAATCCAAGAAGAGAACTGGAGGTATGCGGGGATGGAGACTGCCACCCTCGGGGGAGGGTGTTTCTGGTGTCTGGAGGCCATCTTTCTGGACCTCCGCGGTGTGGAGAGCGTCCGGTCCGGTTACTCCGGAGGGACCGTTGAGGACCCCAGCTACCAGGCGGTGTGCACGGGGACCACGGGTCACGCCGAGGTGGTGCAGCTGGAGTTCGACGCGTCAGAGATCTCCTTTCGAGAGATTCTGGAGGTCTTCTTCGCCACGCACGACCCCACAACGCTGAATCGCCAGGGAGCTGACGTCGGAACCCAATACCGTTCCGTGATCTTCTTTCACACCCCGGAACAGCGGTCGGTGGCCGAGGCGGTCATGGAGGAGCTCGAGGTGAAAGGCGTGTGGGACGCTCCCGTCGTCACGGAGCTGACCCCCTTCTCCGACTTCTACTCCGCAGAGGAGTACCACGAGGACTACTTCCGCACCAACCCACAGCAGCCCTACTGCCAAGCGGTCATCAGTCCCAAAGTGGCGAAGTTCAGGGCTGGATTCGCCCACAAGCTCAAGAGCAGCGGGAAGTAGGGTCGTGTCTGGCGAGGAGGTCGTGAGCCACGCTCCGAACACGGATCGGGGACTGAGCACGGTGCCCGGGAGCGCCGCCACCCCGGGACGGACGGCTGCCGGGGGCCCCTTGCACCGCGGAGCGCTCCTCCGAAGGGGTAGGAGGCTCGAATACCTCACTCTGGGGTGGAACGCCATGGAGGCCGTGGTGGCAGTGGGGAGCGGAATCCTGGCGGGGAGTACGGCCCTGGTGGGATTCGGTGTGGACTCCCTAATCGAGAGCTTCTCTGGATCCATCCTTCTCTGGCGGCTCCGGGATGGTGCGCGTGGCCAGGCCCGCGAAGACATGGCGCTACGCATGGTGGGCCTGTCTTTCGTGATTCTGGCAGCATGGGTGGGGTGGGACGCGCTGAAGACCCTCCTCTACCGCGAGGGCCCGAAAGAGAGCCTGGTGGGCATCGTGCTGGCCGTCGTGTCCCTGGTGGTCATGCCCCTTCTCGCCCGGGCGAAACGGCGGGTTGCCCGAGGGTTGGAGAGCCGCGCCCTGGAGGCCGATTCACGACAGACGGATCTCTGTGCCTATCTCTCGGCCATCCTCCTGATCGGACTCGGACTGAACGCCGTGCTGGGATGGTGGTGGGCGGATCCCGTGGCGGGTCTGGCCATGGTTCCCATCATCGGCCGGGAGGGCCTGGAGTCCCTTCGGGGAGAGAGCTGCACCGATTGCCATCTGGATCTTTCCCAGGTCCAGGGCCCTACCTCCGCCCCGGGGGACGGAGGAGGGTGTGGATGTCACCCGAAGACCTGAGGCCGGGGGCGACCCATCCGGTATCCGGGGGAACGTCCGCCGGCCAGCCGCCTGGCGGCGGGCCTCTCCGCCGGCTGATTCCCCGGAATGCCTCCACGAGGATGTCCAGCTCCTGACTGTCCAACACCCGCCATCGGTCCCCGTCCTTCTTCATGGTCATGAGGCGAAGCTCGGGCTCGGCTCCCGAGAGGTCTGCGGTACTCCGGTAGACGACGTGCGCGAGGTTCGGGCCCTCCTGGACGTGGCCGATGACCTCCACCTCCCGCACCACCAGGGCGTGTACCAGGCCGGGGGCCTCCTCGGAGAGGACCTCCATGACTCGGAGGAACACGCCCTCCGGGGACGTGGCATGGTACGTGTCCAGACCGCCGCTCGGGTAGAGCTTCTCGAGGGGGGCCCTGGTGGTGTCCATCTCCACCAGAAGGGTCATGCGGTAATGGAAGTCGGCCAGTGCCTCCGGGTGCAGGCGGGAGACCGCGGCTCTCCATCCTACGCCCCGCAAGGCCGCTTGGAACTCGGCGGCCGCGGAATCGGGCCCCAGGAGGGAGCTCTGGGCCGACGCACCTCTCGTCAATGACAGGGCCAGGACAATGAAGCTGACCGCCCTGACCCCCCTGCGGCGAAGGCAGGACGCTGGAACGACGGCGGGGACTCTCACGCGCGCGGTCATGGATGGAGAGGTGTACACGGGAGAGATCCGGAGGGATCCACGCGGAATGGGGGAGATCCGGCGCTTCGAGGAGGAGCGGCCCTCCACGCGGGATGCGATGGTCCGCCGCCGTCGAGGTCACTTTCTGGAAGAAGCGCCTTGCGCTCGCCCCTGTTTGGAGTAGATGCTTCCAACCGGCTCCCATTGGTCCGGAGTCGAACGGGGAATGGCCTCACCGAGCCCCCATCACGAGGAGGCGGCTTCCATGACGGACATGACGGAGAGCAAAGGCCACCCAGCCCTCACCGATGGAAAGACGGGGCTCCCCAACAAGCTGCACTGGGACACCGTCTTCGGCGTCATCTTCGCGGCGGGGTCCAGGGGGATCCCCCTGACACTCATTCTGTTGGAGATGGACGATTATGGGACATGGGTCCTGGAGCATGGCTCGGACGAGGTGGACGAGGTGCTCATGGCCCTGGGCAGGAGCCTGGGCGCCACCACTCGTCAATCGGACCTTGTCGCCAGGATTCAGGAGGAGCGGTTCGCTTTTCTCCTCCTGGACTGCAATCTGGCGGGGGGGCGTCTGGTGGCCGACAGGTTGGACGTCC
Organism: Gemmatimonadota bacterium; assembly: GCA_050114895.1. Lineage (GTDB taxonomy): Bacteria > Gemmatimonadota > Gemmatimonadetes > Longimicrobiales > Gaopeijiaceae > JASFRP01. Next base: position 1,361 of record JASFRP010000403.1, on the reverse strand, counting down.
TCCTCGACCCCATCCGAGAAGCGTCGGCTCTGAGCTTCAGCATGGGGGTGGCAGCCTACAATCGTGACATGAGCCGTTGGGAGGACTTCCTGGGAGCCGCCGAATCGGTCCTGATCGAGGCCCAGGCGAGGGGGGAGAACCAGATGGAGTTCTTCGGGTAGGAGGCGCGGTACCGCAAGGTGTGGAGTCGTAAAACCCGGGAAGGGGGAAGGTGACCCGCCCTGTTCCCCCAACGAGATCGTCGAGGCCGGTATGGACACCCCAGAACATTTTACCCCGAATACCTTCGCCTTCCTTCGGGCCCTGGCGAAGAACAATGATCGGGACTGGTTCAAGGCCAACAAGGGGCGTTTCGAAGAGGAGGTCAAGGAGCCGGCCATCCGTTTCATCCTCGACTTCGCGCCTTACCTCAAGAGCATCAGCCCCCATTTCAGGGCGGATCCCAGAGGGAATGGCGGATCCCTCTTCCGAATCTATCGGGACACCCGCTTCACCAAAGACAAGAGGCCCTTCAAGACGCACACCGGAATCCAGTTCCGTCATGATCAGGGAAAGGACGCCCATGCGCCGGGGTTCTACCTCCATCTTGAACCGAAAGGGTGTTTCGTAGGTGTGGGGATCTGGAGACCCGACGGCAAGGCGCTCCGGAAGATCAGGGAGGGGCTGGTGAACGACCCTCAGGGCTGGAAGAAGGCCGTTGAGTCAAGGGCTTTCCAAGATCGGTTCCAACTCTCGGGTGACGTCCTCTCCAGGCCCCCCAGGGGATTCGATCCCCTGCATCCTCTGGTGGAAGATCTGAAACGAAAGGACTTCATCGCCGTCGCTCCGCTGTCGGAGCGCGCCGTCGTGGATCCGGCGTTCCTGGATGAGTTCGTTGGAATCTGTCGCGCGGGCCGACCGCTGGTCTCCTTCCTCTGCAAAGCCCTGGAGGTGCCCTTTTGATCCCTCTCCCCGCCCCTGTCCGGGCCCCGGCCCCTCTCGCCGTCGGGGAGAGTGAGAGACGGCTTGGGGAAAGGAAACGGTGACGGATCCGATGCACACGAGTCAGGCGTTCATCGGCGAGTCTCGCCGATACCTCCGGGACGAGTACCTCCCCAAGATTCGCCGGGCTCTGGAGGGGCTGACGGTGGATGATCTCTGGTGGAGGCCGAACAAGGAATCCAACAGCGTTGGCAACCTCATCCTGCACCTGGCTGGGAACGTCCGCCAGTGGGTGGTAGGAGGGATCGGCGGGGCACCGGACGTCCGCAGACGCCAGGAGGAGTTCGACCGGGAGGGTGGGATGACCAGACCGGAGCTCATGGAGCTTCTGGAGGCTACCCTGGCGGAGGTGGATGACGTACTCGCCGACCTCTCGGCGG
>JASFRP010000402.1:0-4418 GCA_050114895.1 Gemmatimonadota bacterium | reverse complement strand
ACTTCGACCTGATGCCGGAAGGCGCCATCTCGCTGCGGATCCACTCCATCGGTGGGTGGGGCGCCATCACCACCGGAAAGAACCTGGCCCTCACCGCCTTCGAGTTGGCGGGGCTGGAGGTCCAGGCCAATCCGAAATACGGCTCCGAGAAGAAGGGACAGCCCACCTCCTTCTACGCCACGCTGGCCCGAGGGAAGATCCAGCTCAACGGTGAGCTCCAGCACGTGGACGTGGTCCTCTCGCCGGACCCCAACGTCTACCGGAGCACCGACCCCCTGGCGGGAATGAAGGAGGGGGGAGTCCTCATCATCCAGAGCGAGATGTCCCCTGAAGATCTCTGGGACAGCTTCCCGGCCGACGGCCAGGAGACGATCCGGCAGAAGAACCTGAAGGTGTACGGGCTGGACGGGTTCAAGATCGCCGCCGAGGAGGCGGGAGATCCGGAGCTTCGCTACCGCATGCAGGGGGCGGCCTTCATGGGGGCCTTCTTCAAGGCCTCGCGCCTCATGAAGCAGGAGAACCTCACGGAGGAGACCCTCTTCGCCGGAATCCTGGACCAGCTGAACAAGAAGTTCGGGAAGCTGGGCCAGGCCGTGGTGGAGGACAACCTCCGGGTCATCAAGCGGGGCTTCGAGGAGGTCTTCGAGGTCCCGGTGAAGGAGGGCGTCAAGGAGACGGTGGGTGCCGAGGGCGGCGTAGGTCAGATCCCTGGCCTCCTGGATCAGGAGAACCAGGAGTGGGGCATCGGAAACCAGGGCCGCTTCTGGGAGCAGGTCTGTTCCTTCTGCGCCACCACCGGAGAGGACGGTATCGCCGATCCCTTTGCCGCCATCAGCGCCATCCCGGCCTCCACCTCGGTGGTCCGGGACATGACCAACATCCGCTTCGAGGTCCCGGACTTCATTCCGGAGAAGTGCACGGGGTGTGCCCAGTGCTGGACCCAGTGTCCCGACGCGGCCATCCCCGGCGTGGTGAACACGGTGGAGGAGGTCCTGGACGCGGCCATCTTGACGGCCATGAACGGGAACTCCCTGGACAAGTTCATGTCCATCTCCAAGAACGTGGCCCGGGAAGCCCACAAGCTCCTGAAGGGCGTCCCGTTCCACAACTTCGGCGACATCCTCTCCCAGGCGTACAAGAACGTGTGCGAGAAGCTGGGGTGGGACGCCGAGCGCCAGAAGGCCATGGACGAGGAGTTCGCGGCGGTCTATTCCGTCGCCGCCGAATTCCCCCTGGCCAAGACCACGCCCTTCTTCGATCTCCCGGAGAACCAGGAGAAGGGAGCCGGAGGGCTGCTGTCCATCACCGTGAACCCCGAGGCCTGCAAGGGCTGTAACATCTGCGTGGAAGTCTGCCCGGAGAACGCCCTCATCACCGTCCGGCAGGACGAGGCTATCGTGGACCGCCTCCGGCGGAACTGGAAGATGTGGGAGAAGCTCCCGGACACCAACGACCGGTACGTCAACATCAGCGACCTGGAATCGGGGATGGGAATCCTCCCCACCCTTCTCCTGAAGAAGGGGAACTACCGGACCATGGCCGGTGGGGACGGCGCCTGCATGGGGTGCGGGGAGAAGACCGCGGTCCACATCCTCATCTCCACCATCGAGGGGCTCATGCAGCCCAGGGTGGAGAAGTTCGTTCAGAAGCTGGATACCCTGATTCAGGGTCTGGAAGAGAGGATGAGGGGGCTCCTCATCGACGAGGCCGAGTTCGATCTGGAGAGCCTCGCGGAGGGAGGCGACGCCACCCTGAAGGTGAAGGACGAGGACAAGGCTCTCTTCGAGCGCCTGAACAAATCCATGAGGGAGCTGAAGGAGCTCCGCTGGCGGTACACCGAAGGACCCGGTGGTCGTGGTCGCTCCCACATGGCCATGACCAACAGCACCGGCTGCTCGTCGGTGTGGGGAAGCACCTACCCATACAACCCCTATCCCTTCCCCTGGGTGAACCACCTCTTCCAGGACGCCCCGTCCATCGCCATCGGAATCTTCGAAGGCCACATGCGGAAGATGGGGGACAACTTCGTGTCCGTCCGTCGTGCGGAGCTCCTTCTCTCCGACGAGTACGACGAGGCGACCCACGAGCGGGAGTTCGTGGAATTCGGCTGGAAACGCTTCACCGAGGAGGAGTTCGATCTCTGTCCGCCGGTCCTGGCCATGGGGGGGGACGGCGCCATGCTGGACATCGGCTTCCAGAACGTCTCCCGGCTCCTGGCGTCAGGGAAGCCCATCCGGGTGGTGATCCTGGACACCCAGGTCTACTCCAACACCGGCGGCCAGGCCTGCACCTCGGGCTTCACGGGGCAGGTGGCGGATATGTCGGCCTACGGGAAGGCCCAGCACGGGAAGGAGGAGACCCGGAAGGAGATGGCTCTCATCGCCATGGCCCACCGGGGCGCCTACGTCCTCCAGACCTCCCAGGCCTCTCCGGCCCACATGATCGAAGGGATCATCAAGGGGCTCCACTACAAGGGCCCCGCGGTGTTCAACCTGTACACCCCCTGTCCGGTGGAGCACGGACTCGCCGACGAGATGGCGCCCCACTCCGCCCGCCTCGCGCTGGAAAGCAGGGCCTTCCCCTTCGTGGTCTACGATCCCTCGGCGGGAGACAACTGGGCCGAGTGCGTGGACCTCAACGGCAACCCGGAGATCGAGGAGGATTGGCCCAGCTACGAGCTCAGGTACACCGACGACGAGGGGAACGAGCAGATGCTGGATCTCCCCCTCACCATCGCGGACTGGGCCGCCACCGAGAACCGCTTCAAGAAGCAATTCAAGAAGATCAAGCGGGACGACTGGAACGACGACCAGGTCCCCTTCCACGAGTACATGAAGCTCTCCCGGGACGACCGGGTGGGGAAGACGCCCTTCATCAACCTCCTGGGCAAGGACGGCAGGCTGGACCGGATGGCCGCCGCGGTGGAGATGGCCACGCTGGCGGAGGATCGCCTCCTCTTCTGGGACCAGCTCAGGGAGCTTGCGGGCTACAAGGTCGCCCCCTCCGTCAGGGATCAGATCTCCTACGAGCTGGAGGACGAGTTCGAAAAGAAGGCTGCAGCCATCCGGGCGGAGTACGAGACCAAGCTCCTGGAGTTGAAGACCACCTACCCACAGATCATCGCGAGGAAGATGGCCGAGGGCCTCATCGCCTCCTCACGGGGTGGCGAGGACAAGGTGGGCGACGTGCTGAAGCGGGCGGCTACGACTCCGGGGCTCAGGCCCGTGACGCTGACGCCGGAGCAGGAAGCCCTGGTGAGCGGAAACGGAGGCGGCACGGCCGTCGCGGCGCCTCCGGTGCCGGCCGGCACCGACCAGGAGGAGGCCGCCGCGGCCGTGGCGGCTCCACCGGCGGTGGAGGAGGAGGAGGAAGAAGAGGGCCTGACGATGGATCCGTACATCGAGACGGCCCGGTGCACCAGCTGCAACGAGTGCATCAACCTCAACAAGAAGATGTTCGCATACAACGACGCCAAGCAGGCGTACATCAAGGATCCCAAAGCGGGGACCTTCGCCGAGCTGGTGCAGGCCGCGGAACGCTGCACGGCAAAGATCATCCACCCCGGCACACCCCTGAATCCCAGGGAGCGGGACCTGGACAAGTGGATCGAGCGGGCGAAGCCCTTCAACCCCTAATGGCGGGGACCGTCCGGGCGCCCTCCCGGGGGGAGGGTGTCCGGACCGGTTCCATATGAAATGTGGGATAAACTGACTTTCAGTCACGGAGTCCATCCACCCGAGCACAAGGACCTCTCCAGCGGGGTCCCCATTCGCCGGATGCCCTTCCCCGAGGAGATCGTCCTTCCCCTCCGGCAGCACGCCGGGAAGCCGGCGAAGCTCCTGGTGGGGGTGGGGGACCGGGTGGAGCGGGGGGACAAGATCGCAGAGGCGGACGGATTCGTGTCGGTGCCCATCCACGCCTCCGCGGCCGGAGAGGTGGTGGGGATCGGGTGGTGGCCCCACCCCGACGGGAGCATGGCCGAGGCGGTGCGCATCAAGTTGGAGAAGTTCTCCCCCCAGATTCCCCGGCCCCGGGTGATCCCCCGGTGGGAGGGGCTGGACCCCCAGCAGGTGGTCGCCGCCGTGCAGAAGGGGGGCGTGGTGGGGTTGGGGGGCGCTGCGTTCCCCACCCACGTGAAGCTCCTCCCTCCCAAGGACACGCCCATCGAGACGCTCCTGGTGAACGGGGCCGAGTGCGAGCCCTACCTCACCACGGACCACCGGACCATGGTGGAGTACCCCGAGCGGGTCTGGTTCGGGGTCCGGATCATGATGAAGGCCCTGGGGGTGGATAAGGCCGTCGTCGGCATCGAGAGGAACAAGCCCGACGCCATCGAGGCCCTGTCGAGGACCAGGCCCGAGGACCTGAACGCCGAGGTCATCGGTCTCACCGTGAAGTATCCCCAGGGTGCGGAGAAG
>JASFRP010000401.1:0-4423 GCA_050114895.1 Gemmatimonadota bacterium | reverse complement strand
CGGGAGCGAGGTCACACATGGGGCTCCCCTGGGGGAAGACGAGATCCGGGCGACCAAAGAGAACCTGGGGTACCCTTCCCTGGACCCGTTCTTCGTGGAGCCGGAGGCCCTGGCGTGGTGCCGGGACCACTGTGGCTCCAGGGGGAAAGAACTCCAGGCGGATTGGGAAGATCGCTTCGCAGCCTACCGAGAGGAGTTCCCGGCGGACGCCTCCGAGCTCGAGTCCTTCGTCGCCGGGGAGCTTCCGGAAGAGTGGGACGCTGAAGTCCCGGACCTGATGGAGTTGGAGAAGCCGGAGGCCACCCGGGGGTCCTCGGGGAAGGTTCTGCAGGGTCTGGCGGCCCGCGTTCACAACCTCATCGGTGGCTCCGCAGATCTCGCGGGCTCCACAAAGACCGACATCAGGGGAGGGGGCGACCTCCTTCCGGGCAACCCAGGAGGCCGGATCATCCACTTCGGGGTCCGTGAGCACGCCATGGCGTCCATCCTGAACGGGATGGCCCTCCACGGAGGCGTCCGCCCCTTTGGTGGCACCTTCCTGGTCTTCTCCGACTATATGCGCCCCGCCATCCGGTTGGCGGCCCTCATGGAGATTCCTCCCGTCTACGTCTTCACCCATGACTCCATCGGCCTGGGAGAAGACGGGCCGACGCACCAGCCCGTGGAACACCTCATGGCGCTCAGAGCCATTCCGAACCTCCTGGACCTGCGGCCGGGTGATCCGGCGGAGACCGCCGTGGCGTGGAAAGTGGCGATGGAGCAATCGCGCCGACCGACCTTTCTCTCCCTTACCCGCCAGGGGATCCCCTGCCTGACCCGGGACGATCCTGAGGGAGCGGAGGGAGTGCGGATGGGCGCATATGTCCTCCAGGACGCTTCCTCAGGGGACCCCAGGGCCATCATCCTGGCCACCGGCTCCGAAGTGCACCTGGCAGTGGAGGCCAGGGCGACCCTCGAGGCCGAGGGGATTCCGACTCGGGTGGTGAGCATGCCGAGCTGGCGTCTCTTCGCGGAGCAGGAGCAGGGGTACCGGGACTCCGTTCTCCCTCCCGGCGTGAGAGCCCGGGTCTCGGTTGAAGCCGGCATCACCGGGGGGTGGGAGCGATGGATCGGGGAGGCGGGTGGCGCGGTGGGTCTCGATCATTTCGGTGCATCGGCCCCCTCGGAGATCCTCTTCCGGGAATACGGCATCACCTCCGAGGGAATCGCCAGGGAGGTCCGCAGGACCCTGGGCCCTGAAGGCACCTGAGGCCGCGGCCGTAGTAGAAGAAGTCGGGGGCAGACAGCTCCCGGATCGAAGTCATCGGAACACCGGTCGCCCATGTATTCAGCCTGCATGTTCTGCAATCAACCGCTGGGCCAGAACCAGGTGGTTGAGCATTTCCCCGTCGGAAGGCGATTGGCGTTCGACTCCGGCAAGGGACGCCTCTGGGTCGTGTGCCGGAAGTGTGAGCGGTGGAACCTCACGCCCATCGAGGAGCGGTGGGAAGCCATCGAGGAATGTGAAAGGGAGTATCACCGCATCAGGACCCGCGTTTCCACGGACAATATCGGCCTGGCCAGGCACAGGGAGGGCGTGGAGTTGGTCCGGATCGGTGAGCCTCTCAGGCCCGAATTCGCGGCCTGGCGTTACGGCGACCAGTTCGGACGACGCAGGAAGAAGGCCATCGCAGTGGGCGTCGGAGCCGGGGCCGTTTTGGGAACGATCGCCATCGCCGGCGTGGCCACCGGCGTCATCAGTGGGGCCGTCCTGGGACAGTTCGGAAATTTCGTGAACGTGTACCGAAATGGCCGGACCCTGGTGAAGGTGAAAGAAGAGGACGGGAAGGTCCTGAAGCTGAAGCAGCCGGACCTGGACAAGACCCGGCTCATCTCCGCCGGGGACGGCACCGCTTGGGTCCTCGAGCTGAAACGCGGGAAACTGGATCGGCGGTGGGAGGGGGAGGACGGTCTCAGGATGGCGAACCGTATCATTCCCGCCATCAATCGGGCCGGAGCCCGAAAGAACACCGTTCAGGAAGCAGTCCGGGAGATCGAGGAGGCTGGCCATCCTACCGAGTATCTCAGGAGGGCCTCGCTGGACGGCGCCGGAAAGGACGGGAACCTCTGGACCCGATCCATGGGAGACGGGTCCTGGAGACCCCTGAAGGAGAAGCACATGGGGCTGATCCAGAAGCTCCCCGGCCCGTCTCGCCTTGCCCTGGAGATGGCCCTTCACGAAGAGCAGGAACGCCGCGCCCTCCAGGGTGAGCTCAGGGCCCTGGAGATGGCCTGGAGACAGGCGGAGGAGATCGCCGCCATCTCCGACAACCTCCTCCTCCCGGAAGGCACCGACGACTTCCTCGAGACCCACCGGCAGGTGGGAACCCTGGAAGGAAACCCCTGATTTCTATACACTGAACCGTCGCCTCCAGACGGGCTCGAAATCCGACGCACAGGGCCCCGTGGAGACCAGTACGGCGCAGGGAACGTCCGGGCGTCGGGTGTATCCCGACTCTCGGACCTGCTTCCAGGAGCATCAGGGACACGTGTACCGCATATCAAGCCGCCCCTCCTCCGGGCCTCTGAAGTGGGCCCTTTGGCTGACCCTGGCCATGGGGGGTCTCTTCACGCCGGTCTTCCTGGCGGCCCAGGACGACGATCCCAGTCCCCACAGTGACGCGTGGCTGATTTCCGAGGTCACGTCCATCCAGCCCGGCACCCCCTTCACCGTGGCGGTTCGGTTTCGGATGGATCCGGGTTGGCACAACTACTGGCGGAACGCGGGGGATTCGGGCCTTCCCACCACCATCGAATGGGATCTCCCCGACGGTTTCCACGCCGGGGAAATCCAGTGGCCGTACCCGGAGCGGATCGTCGCTTACCCTCTGGTGGACTACGGTTACTCCGACGAGGTGGCGCTCCTGGTGGAGATCACTCCTCCGGCGGACCTCGACATCGGCGCCGTTGCAGAGCTCTCGGCCCGTGTGGACTGGCTTATCTGTGAACGCATCTGCCTGCCGGCGTATGCCGATGTCGAGACGGCGGTCCCCGTCGCAGGCGAGGACCCGGAAGTCGACTCCGCCTGGACGGAGCTGTTTCGACAGACCAGGGACCGGTTACCCAGAATCGTGGCTGGATGGGAGTTGACCGCCGAGGTCACTGACGAGGGGTACAGGATCCACGGGGATGCCGGAGGCGATCCCCTTCCGGTGCCCCAGAGGGTTTACTTCTTCGCTGCCGAGAAGAGTGTCCTGGCTCATGCCCAGCCTCAGGAGCTGACGCTGGAGGAAGGGGGGTTCGCCCTCGACCTGGTCGCCTCTCCGTATGCCCTGCAGCCGACGACTCCCCTTCGGGGAGTGTTGCTCGCCGAAGACGAGCAAAGCTGGGCCAGGGAGAGCGATGTCGTCGCCATGGCGGTGGACGTTCCCGTCCAGGGGGCACCGGACCCTCTCCCTGACAACTCGGCCGCCCAAAGCCCCGATGCCGAGACCGGCAGCCCAAGCAGCCCGGCACAGAGCCCCCGGGGGGGATTCACTCTCGCCGTGGCACTCCTCTTCGCGTTCTTCGGCGGCATCCTCCTGAACCTCATGCCGTGTGTATTCCCCGTCCTTTCCCTGAAGATCCTCGGGGCCGCGGGACAGGGAGGAGCAGATCGTCGAAGCATCCGAAATCAGGGGCTGCTCTTCGGGCTGGGGGTGACCTTCTCCTTCCTAGGGCTCGGAGCCGCCCTCATCGGCCTCAGGGCCGGGGGCTCGCAACTCGGGTGGGGCTTCCAGCTCCAATCGCCCATCTTCGTGGGGGTCATGGCAGCCCTCTTCTTCGCCATCGGCCTGAATCTCATGGGCGTCTTCGAGGTGGGAGCGGCCCTGACTCGTCTCGGGAGCAGACCCGGAAGACCATCCGGGTACGGAGAGTCACTGGCCTCGGGCGTTCTGGCCACGGTGATTGCCACGCCTTGCACGGCGCCCTTCATGGGGGCCGCTCTGGGTTTTGCTCTCACCCGCTCCATTCCGGAGACACTCCTGATCTTTGGCTTCCTGGGCCTCGGGATGGCGCTACCCTTCGCCGTTCTCTCCATGGCTCCCGGGCTCCTGGAGCGTCTTCCCAGACCGGGATCCTGGATGGAGACCATGAGACAGGTGCTTTCCTTCCCCATGTTCGCCACCGTCATCTGGTTGGTTTGGGTGTACGGGCAGCAGACGGGGGTGGGGGGGGCAACCTACCTGTTGACGGCCCTCCTCCTCATCACGGCCGCCGGATGGATGGTGGGGCGTTGGAGCAGAACGGATCTGCGGAGCGGCGTCGTGGCCCGGGTGGTCTCCCTGGTGGCCCTGGCCCTGGCCGCAGGGGCGGTGGCCCGGGGGAGCGGCCAGGAACCTCCGCTCCTCACCGTCCAGGAAGATTGGCAGCCCTTCGCTCCCCAGAAGGTCTCCGCTGCGCA
>JASFRP010000400.1:0-4425 GCA_050114895.1 Gemmatimonadota bacterium | reverse complement strand
CATTGATGGAGATCTTTTCTCCCCCCTCCTCCAGCATCTCGTTCACCCGCTTCCTGGCCTCCAGGATCCGGGTCATGTCCACCGTGATGCGGAGGAAGAAGTGGGGGATCGGGCTCAGGGATTCCACCAGGCGTTTCGCGATGGTCTTCCGCATCTGGGAGAGGGGAACATCCTCGAATTCCACCCCCACCGGCCCCTCACCTCCCACGGCAGACTGTATGGCGCCCCGGGCTACTTCCCCCGACTCGGCCGAAGGTGAAGCCTGGGCGGCCTCGATGTCTCGTTTGACGATACGACCCCCCGGCCCCGACCCCTGAACCCGAGCCAGGTCTACACGGGATTCGTTCGCCATCCGCCGGGCCAGAGGAGAAGCCTTCACCCTCCCCCCGTCTCCCCCACCGGGGGGCTCCCCCGAGTCCTGCCGGGAAGCGGGAGAAGTCATACTCTCTGCCATTGACCCGGGAGGTGGTGAGGTCTCGATACCGGACAAGGCCCCAGAGGGATCTGCGTGCTTCCCTTCGGACCCTCCTTCGTCAGGACCGCTTGAAGCAGACCCGACCGCTCCCACGACCCCGCTGATATCCTCGTCCTCGCCGGCGATGACGGCGATGACGTCCCCCACCGGCGCCGTACCGCCCTCTTCGAGCAGGACCCTCCGCAAGATCCCCTCGCCCCGGGCCACCAGTTCCATGGTGGCCTTGTCCGTCTCGATCTCGGCCAGGATATCCCCGTCGGAAATGGTCTCCCCTTCCGACTTCAACCATCGGACCAGCTGCCCCTCCTCCATGGTCGGGGAGAGGGCTTCCATGTGAACCTTCGTTACCATGTCTCGGAAACCCGTTCGGGTGTCGTTTCGAATGTCTCCTCGGAGGAGCCCACCCGACGCCTCACGCGGGGCGGACCGCGGTGGTACTCCCGTAGCCAGGCCATCGTCTCACTGCCGATACAGGACCTTCTTGCATGCATCGATGACCCGCTGAGCGCTGGGCTTCGCCAGAACCTCCAGGTTCCTGGCGTAGGGCATGGGTACGTCGGCCTGGGTGACTCTCAGGACCGGGGCATCCAGATGGTCGAATGCCTCTTCTTGAATCAGGGCCACGATCTGCGCGCCGATTCCAGCGTAGGGCCAGCCTTCCTCCAGATACACGACTCGATTGGTCTTCCTGACTGTCGCCAGAATCGCGTCCACGTCCAGGGGCCTCAGGGACCGGAGGTCCAGGACATCTGCCTCGATTCCCTCTTTCGCCAGCTTCGTCGCCGACTGAAGAGCCAGGTGGAGCATCTTCCCGTGGGTGATAATGGAGACGTCTCCGCCCTCTCTCTTGAGGTCCGCAACTCCGAGGGGCACGACGTGCTCGCCCTCCGGTACCTCTCCCCGCACGTTGTACAGCAGTTCTCCCTCCATGAAGGCCACCGGGTCGTTGTCCCGTATCGAAGCCTTCAAGAGACCCTTGGCGTCGGCAGGTGTAGCGGGGGTCACCACCTTGATCCCGGGAGCGTGGACGTACCAGGTCTCACACGCCTGGGAATGCTGCGCCGCCAGCTGCAGCGCGGCACCGGTGGGTCCCCGAAAGACCATGGGAATGTTGATCTGACCTCCGGACATGTAGAGCATCTTGGCTGCGGAATGCAGGACCTGATCCAGGGCCAGGATGGAGAAGTTGAAGGTCATGAACTCGATGATGGGTCGAAGCCCAACCATGGCCGCCCCCACACCCAATCCCGCAAAACCGAGCTCGCTGATGGGACTATCAACCACGCGGAGGTCCCCGAATCGATCGTGGAGCCCTTTGGAGACCTTGTAGGCCCCATCGTACTCCGCCACTTCCTCGCCCATGAGGAAAACGGAATCGTCCCGATCCATCTCCTCTGCCAGTGCCTGGTTCAGAGCCTCTCGATAGGTAATCTCAGCCATTCAGGAACCCGTTCATACCAGTTGCCGGACCGCCCTCCCGAGACCGCATCTCAACGGTCTCTTCCATCAAAGAAAAGCCTCCCCTGCTCGTTGATCTGGGAGTAGACGTTCGCATAAAGATCCGCGGCCTCCGGGACCGGAGCCGAGTCGGCGAACTCTGCCGCCTCCGCCACCCGGGCACGGACCTCTTTATCCATCCCTTCCAACTCCTCCTGCGTCAGCATCTGCGCTTCGAAAAGCCGGTCCACCAGATGCTTGATGGGGTCGTCCCGCTCCGATCGCTCCTTGACTTCATCCTTGGAGCGGTAGGTTCCAGACACCGGATCGGACATCGAGTGGCCCCGGAACCGATACGTGCGAACCTCTACGAAGCGCGGCCCTCCTCCCTTCCGGACCTCCTCCACCAGTTGCTCGAAATGCCGGTATGTGGCCACCACGTCCTGTCCGTCCACAACGCTGGCAGGAATCCCGTAGGCACCTGAGCGGTCTCTTATCTCCGTCGCAGAGATGCGCCGAAACGCGGTGCCCATCCCGTACTCGTTGTTCTCCACCACGTAGATCACAGGCAGGTTCCAGATCGCCGCCATGTTGAGGGACTCGTGGAAGGCCCCCTGGTTTACGGCAGCGTCTCCCATGAAGCACATGGTAACCCGGTCTTCGTTCCGATACTTGATGGCCCAACCCATTCCAGTGGCAAGGGGCACCTGCCCCCCGACGATTCCGTGGCCTCCCATGAAGGATCGGTCGACTCCGAATACGTGCATGGAGCCACCCTTCCCCCCGGAGGCCCCGGAGGCTCGTCCGTAGAGCTCGGCCATGACCACCTTCGGATCCAACCCCTTCGCCAGCGCCTGGGTGTGCTCCCGGTAGGCAGAAATGACGTAGTCGTCCTCCCGCAGGGGTCCGATGCATCCCTCGGCGGCACCCTCCTGACCGATATGGAGATGGCAGAAACCGCCGATCTTTCCGATGGCGTAGGCCTCCTCGGCCTTTTCCTCGAAACGGCGATAGAGAAGCATCCGCTCGAGCATCGACCGAAGCTTCTTCTTCTCGAACCCCTTGAGGGGGTCCTGTTCAGCCGACACCGCAGTCATTGCCGACTCCATGGTCACGAGCCCCGCATCCCGGAGGCCGGGGGGTGGATCTGCACGAGGGGCGGCATCACCTCTGCCGGTGCCGGAATATCGCCCTCCATGACCTCCCGGATGGACCCTGCCCCCCCCGCTTCCACTTCCCGGGCCTGTTCCTTGGCATGATAGCTGGAGCGGACCAGGGGACCCGATTCCACGTGGGCGAACCCCAGCTCCTCCTCCCCGACAATCTTCCAACTGGCGAACTCGTCCGGCCCCACCCAACGCGCCACGGGAACGTGTGCAGGGGAAGGGCGCAGGTACTGCCCCAGCGTGAGAATGTCCACACCGGCTTTCCGCACGTCAGCCATGGCTTGCCTGATCTCGTGGCCCTCCTCGCCCAACCCCAGGATGAGACCCGTCTTGGTCAGGAGCGAGGGATCCATCCGTTTCGCCGCGCCAAGGAAGGAAATGGACCGCCAATAGCGACCGCCGGGACGAACCTCGGGATGAAGCCGCTCCACCGTCTCCAGATTGTGACCCAGGATCTCCGGCTTTGCCTCCACCACCTTCAGGAGGGCGTTCTCGTCCCCCTTGAAATCCGGGATGAGGACTTCCACCGAACACTCCGGCACCCGGCGATGGACCTCTCTGATCAACTCCGCGTAGATGCCGGCCCCACCATCCGAGAGCTCGTCCCGATTCACGCTGGTCACAACCACATGCTCCAACCCCAAGGCCTCCACCGCCTCTGCGACCCGAAACGGCTCTTCCTCGTCCAGAGACGTAGGCATACCGTGGGCGACGCCGCAGTACTTGCAGGCCCGGGTGCACACATCGCCCAGGATCATGAAAGTTGCGGTTCCTGCCTCCCAGCACTCTCCGATGTTTGGACAGGCAGCCTCCTCGCACACAGTGTGCAGAGACTGTGTCCGCATGAGCTTCTGAAGGTGGATGTATCTCTGACCTCCGGGCGACCGGACCTTCAGCCAACCGGGCTTTCTGGACTTCAGAGCGATGGTCTTCAGTCCCTCGTGTGCGGCGATCCGGGATGTGCCCTTGGGCTTTACCCGCCCCGTGTCCTTTCCTGGCGGTGCATATCCCCCTGATGCTTTCGTCCCTGCGTCGGCCAATGTTCCACCCCCGCCTCGAAGACCCTGAAGGTCGAGGCAGAAAAGGCACCGGGTCAGAGCCCTTCGGGCCACCTCCGGTGCTTTCGTTCAGTAAGGCCCGCTGCGCCGGGTTCCGCCCGCCCGGGCGGCTGCTTCCGGCTGAAAAAGATAGTCCCCCGGGTTCGGGTGGCGCACCCCCTGCTGTTCCCTGGAGTCCGCCGGGCATCGAACCCCCGGCACCGACCCGACGCGCGTCAGAGGCCCGCCCCGACTCCCCTCACCAGGAAAGCTACGCCAAAGCCCAGGTAAGTCCCAATGGCATAACCCA
>JASFRP010000399.1:0-4426 GCA_050114895.1 Gemmatimonadota bacterium | reverse complement strand
GAAGGTCACCTGGCCCCGCTCCCCACTGTCCAGGATGATGTAGTCCCCGATCCGATAGGGCTGGTCCGTGAGAATGGCTACGCCGGCGAATAGGTTCGCCAGGGTGTCCTGGGCGGCGAAGCTCAGGGCCAGCCCCACGATCCCCGCAGAGGCCACCAGCCCCGTGACGTTGATCTCCCAGGCGATGAGGATCCCGTACACCCCCGCCAGGAAGAGCAGAACGGCGAAGGCGTTTCTGAGGAGCGGTTCCGTGGTATGCTGGACGAACTCGAACCGCTCCGGATGACTTCCCATGGCCCGGAGGATCAACCGGGAGGCGCCCAGGCCGAAGATCACCCATACGACGATGAGAATGGTCTTCACCAGGGCCGTGGTCCGGAGGAGGGCCTCCGGGGCCAGTTCCACCTCACGGGCAGCCATCATGAGGCCCATGAGGGCCACGGTGGCGAAGACAGGCCTGTGCAGAAGCCGCAGGAGTCGATCGTCCAGGGAGGTCTCGGTCCGCTCCACCAGGCGGCGGACGATCCCGCTGATGAGGCGATCCGTCAGCCACGCCAGAAGGAGGAACAGGGCCATGCCCAGGAGGGCCCTGGCCCACGGGTAGGGCGCGAGAAAAGCCGACCAGTCCTGTATCAGTCGGAAGACATCATCCATCGTGGACCTCCCCAGAAGCCTCCTGACCCAGCCAATCCCGTCCCGTCCCCCACAAGCTCTTCAGCACCTCGAGTTACCGGTTATACCCTTCATCCCCCCCGAACCACGCTCTCCACGGCCGCCCCCATCTCCCTCGTGCTCGCCTTCCCGCCCATGTCCCTGGTCAGGACCCCTCCGTCCGCCAGGACGGTTTCGATGGCCGCCTCAACGGCGACGGCGGCCTCCGCCTCTCCCAGGTGCTCCAGCATCATGGCCCCGGACCAGATCTGCCCGATGGGATTGGCGATCCCCTTGCCCGCGATGTCCGGGGCCGAGCCATGGACGGGCTCGAACATGGAGGGGTACTCCCCTTCCGGATTGATGTTCGCCGAGGGTGCGATACCGATGGTCCCTGCAACTGCCGGGCCCAGGTCGGAGAGGATGTCCCCGAAGAGGTTGCTCCCCACCACCACGTCGAACCAGTCCGGGTGGAGGACGAAGTTGGCCGTGAGTATGTCCACGTGGAACTGGTCCACCCGGACCTCCGGATACTCCTGGGCCAGGGCCCGAAAGCGCTCGTCCCAGTAGGGCATGGTGTGGACGATTCCGTTGGACTTGGTGGCGGAGGTCAGGTGCCTCTCTCGGCGGCTGTTGGCCAGAGCGAAGGCATACCGCAGGATCCTGTCCACTCCTCTACGGGTGAAGACGCTGAGCTGCTCGACCCGCTCGTCCTCCGTACCCTCGTGATACCGCCCACCAGCCTCCGAGTATTCTCCCTCGCTGTTCTCCCGAACCACCACGAAGTCGATGTCCTCGGGGCCTCGGTTCCTCAGGGGAGTCGGCACACCCGGCATGAGGCGCACGGGGCGGAGGTTCACCCACTGTTTCATGACCCTCCGGATTGGGATGAGCAGGCCCCAGAGGGAGACGTGGTCCGGCACTCCGGGAAAGCCAACCGCTCCCAGGAAGATCGCATCGTGCTCCCGAATGGACTCGAGCCCATCGGGCGGCATGAAGGCACCCGTGTTCAGATACCGGTCACAACCCCAGTCCAACTCGTCCCATCGGAAGGCAATCCCGAAGCGGGATCCCGCCGCCTCCAGGACCCGGACTCCTTCCGGGATCACCTCGGTCCCGATCCCGTCCCCGGGGATCACGGCGATGCGATATTCGGCCACCTGTATCTGCTCCTGTCCAGGAATCGACG
Source organism: Gemmatimonadota bacterium (assembly GCA_050114895.1). Taxonomy (GTDB): domain Bacteria; phylum Gemmatimonadota; class Gemmatimonadetes; order Longimicrobiales; family Gaopeijiaceae; genus JASFRP01. Next base: position 2,586 of record JASFRP010000399.1, on the reverse strand, counting down.
GAGTGGGGTCCCTCCTGTTGCCAGGGCTCGGCCCCGTCCACCAGGCTGATGGGGCCTCGGTCCCTCCCGCCGCGGGCCATCTCCTCAATCGGCTCCCATGATCCGTCATTTGCTTCGGGATGGCAATCGAGAGGGGCCCAACCCTCGCCATCCGACCCGTCCTAATGTCCTTGCCGCTGCTCCCTCGGGCCCTCAGCTTCCTGTCCCAGGGAGGGAGGCCAGTTTCCCACTACCCGGGTGGATGCCCATGGATGGTTCATGCAGACCCGTCGCGACGATCGCTCTTCTCTCGTCCATCCTGCTCCAGGGCTGTGGGGGCAGCGGCCACGCCACCCCGGGGGCTCTGGGGACCCCCGAGCTCCGGGCCGCCCTCTTCGACTCCATCCTGGCCTGGACCGCCGACCGGGAGGCCTTCTCCCCGCCGAAGAACCTCGCCCTTGGCTTCGATCCATTGGAGGCCATGGCCGCCCTGAGGGGCGATGTCGTGGGTGCGGACAGGGAAGAGGACCTCTACTACGCCCTCCTCCGCCTGAGCAACGCACGACGGGATCGGCACCTCTCGGTGGCCCTGGTGCCTGATGGCCTGTCCCTGGCCTACGAGGCAGGCCTTCCGGCGTGGGAGCGGGCTGATCCGCCGGCTCCGACGGTGGCACCGATTCGGATCCTCCCCGATTACGGCGGGGAGGGAGGGGCCTACTTCGTCGCGGACGTCGCAGAGACCACCCATTTCCCCGACGAGGCCCCCGGTCTCGGGGACCGCATCATCGCGGTCAATGGGAAGCCCATGGCGGAGTTCGAGGCGCTGGCCAGGCCCTACATCCGTCACTCCAGCGTCGCCGGATTCCGCTGGAAGCTGGCGGAAGCGATGCCCCTCAATACCGCGCTCTTCCCCCCGGATCTCCGGGAGGAAAGGCTGGAGCTGGGATTGTTGAGAGCCGATGGATCCACCATCACCGCTTCCCTTCCCTATCTCAGGCCGGACTCCCTGGAGTGGACGGGGTGGGCCGAACCCTCCTACCCCGGCTTTGCCCGGCAGTGGGTTTCCCCCACCTTCGACCTCTTCCTCCCCGATGACGGGAGGCGAGTCGTTCTCCTCCTCTGGCACGGGTTCGAACCCAGCCTGGTGGAGGACATGGACCGTCTCATGGGCTTCGCCCAGGAGGAGGAGCTCCTGGACCGGGCCGTCCTCTTCGACGCCACCCGGAGCGGCGGGGGCTCCCTGGGGCCCTACGCCGTCCAGCGCTTACAGCCCCGCCCCTTCAAGACCACCTTCGGCACGCTCCAGATCTCCGACGTCATCGAGCCCTTCGTCCGGGAACGGCAAGAGGCCTTCCGGAACCGCAGGGTCAACGACGGGGACGGTCCGGAGACGGTGGACGACGGTAGATGGCTCATGGACTGGCTGGAGAACGAGGTCCTGGACGACCTGGCCCAGGGCAGGGAGGTGACGGACCCGGTCCCCTTCAAGCTGGCCCACGCCCCCAAGGATTCCGACGGTGTCCTCCTGCCGGCGGCGGTCCACTTCCGGGGCCCCCTGGTGGTCTTCTCCGGGCCCAACGGAGGCTCTCACCTGGACCAGTTCATGAGTATCGTGGCGGACAACGAGCTGGGCCCCATCCTCGGGATGCCTCCCGGTGGCTACTCAAACACCTGGGAGTGGGAGCAGGTCCTGACCTTCCCCGGCACGGACCAGGCGGTGGTGGGGTTCATGTGGAGCATCGGGCACACGATCCGGCCCAACGGGGAGATCCTGGAGGGGAATCCCGAAGCGGTGACCCACCCCCTCCCACTCACGGCGGACAACGCCGGTGAGTACTACCATCTCCTCCTGGAGGGGGCGTTCGAGTATCTGACCTCGGTGGGATTCGAGGTCCGGAGGTGAGGGAGGGCCGCCGGTTCGGCCTGGGAACGCAGATCCTCCTGGGGATGTTGCTGGGCGCTGCCGGCGGCGCCGTGTTCGGCGAGGCCGCGGGTGTCGTGGAACCCCTCGGGGACCTCTTCATCCGGCTCCTCCTTATGGCGGCCATCCCCCTGGTCTTCTTCAATCTCCTGGCCGGGCTCACGGCTCTCACCGATCTGAGGACCTTCGGCCGGCTGTCCCTCAAGATCGTGGTGTACTACCTGGTCACCACCGCCGCGGCCCTGACCCTCGGCCTCACGGCGATGCACCTGATCCGACCCGGCGTTGGGATGACCCTCACCGGGGAGGTCGACGCCGCCATGGGAGAAGTCCCGGCAGTGACGGAAATCCTCCTGGAGCTCATTCCCACCAACGTCTTTCAGGCGTTCGTCCAGGGAAATGTGGCCCAGCTGGTGGTGGTCGCCGTCATGCTGGGGATCGCGACGCTCTTCCTCCCCGCGGATTCCAGGGACCTGCTCAGGAAAGCGTACGCGGCTCTGGCCGAGCTCTTCAGGAAGCTGGTGGACGGGATCCTGGTGGTGGCCCCCGTGGGTATCGGAGCCCTCATGGCTGTCACCGTGGGGCGGTACGGAGCCGAGCTCTTCGGTCCTATGACCCGCTTTCTCCTGGGGGTATGGGGAACCCAGCTCCTCATGGTGGGCCTCTACATGACCCTCCTGACCGTC
>JASFRP010000398.1:0-4427 GCA_050114895.1 Gemmatimonadota bacterium | reverse complement strand
CCCCTTCGTCCGTGGGAACCCTCTCCTGGTCCTTCAGAGGGAGAAAGCCCATGGAGGGTGCGCCGAGGACCGGGGCGCTGAACGCTTCTGACAGAATCCTGGCGGCTCCAGCGTGGTCGCCGTGGCCGTGGGTCAGGAGGATCCGGACCTCCATCGCCCCGGCAAGGGCCTGGAAGAGGGCCCGGGCGTGTTCTTCCACGTCCGGGCCCGGGTCGATCGCAGCCGTGATCTTCTCACCTACCAGAAAGGTGCGCGTCCCTCCTAGGGTGAACGGCCCGCGGTTCCCGGCCTGGACGATCCTGGGCGTGGAAGCAGCGCTCACGAGAGACGCGCGCCGGGGCGGAGGAATTCCCCCCCCCGGGGATCAGGACCGGTCCCTACCGCCGCTCCGCCATGAACTGCTCGGCGAGCTTGTCCGCAACCAGGGAGATGGCTTTCTCATCCTCGGGGGCGAATGCCTCAGGCTCCATGGAGGCGAGATCGAGCACACCAAAGAGGTCCTCCCCCGCACGAATCACCACTGCGAGCTCGGAGGCCGTGTTGGGTCCCGGCGCTTCGTAATCCGACATTTCGTCCACGTGGGGGACGTACCGGTTCTCCTTCTCCGCCGCCGCCATACCGGCCACGCCCTCCCCCACCTTGATCTTTGCCACCTCGGTCCGGGGTCCCAGGTAATTGTGCAACCAGAGCTCGGCGTCCTTCTCGTTGAAGAGGTAGGCACCCACCCAGTCGAACCGTTCGTCACCTTCCTTGAGCGTCCTGGCCGCGAAGCGGACGAGGGCATCGGAAAGGAAGCCGTCCTCCCTCATCTCCTGGATTTCCTTCACCAGCTCTGTCGTATCGATCATTCCCGTCTTCCCCTTTGTGACCGGTCTCCCTTCCCTCCGCCGGAGGGTTAGCTCTTCAACTAATACAAGTCTATGCCCTTAATCAAGCCCCGACGGGCGGTTAGACCCCGGACCCACCACCCCGGGAGGACACCCCACACCGGGAGTTCTCCCCTCCCTCCCACGACCGACCCGGGCGCGGATGCCGGGCCCCCAGCTCATCGGGGACGGAAGTCGGCATCCGGATCCAGTCGCCGAACGAAGGCCGCCAGCAACCGAGATGCCCGTTCCAGGTCCCCCAGGCTGACCAACTCGTTGGGGGAATGCATGTACCGGTTGGGCACCGACACCAGCCCGGTGGGGACGCCGAAACGGACCAGGTGGATCCCGTCAGCATCGGTCCTGGTGGACCGAGGTGCAGCTTGATAGGTGTGGGGGATCTTCTCGGCCTCGGCAGCTTCCAGGAGGCGCTCGAATACCACGGGATGGTTGGCGGATCCACGGCTCAGGACCGGCCCTCCCCCGATGCGGTGATCACCCAGCTCCTTCTTCTCTATGTCCGGCACGTCGGTGCTGAACGTCACATCCACCACCACAGCCACGTGTGGCTCGAGAGCAAAAGCACTGGATCGAGCACCCCCTCCGGAGTACGCGATCTCCTCCTGCACCGTGGCTACGGCAAACGCGGCAGCCCGGGGGGGATCCTCTGAGAGGAGCCGGAGAGCCTCGAGGACCACGTACGCCCCGATCCGGTTATCCACTGCCCGGCTCGCTATGCGGTCTCCAGCCAGGCGGATCATGCCCGCGTCGAGGACCATGGGGTCTCCCACCCGGATCCCAAGGGCCGCCACGGCTTTGGCGTTCTCCGCCCCGAGGTCGACCCAGAGATCCTGGGTCTTCGTGACCCTCTCCCTCTCCTCTTTCTTCAGCAGATGTATGGGCTTCTTCCCGATGATTCCGGGAACCGCCCCCTCTCGTCCCAGCACCCTCACCCGCTGCCCTACCAGGACCTGGGTATCCCAACCTCCAATCTCGCCGAAGAACAGGAACCCCTCCTCGTTCACGTACGTGATCTGGAGGCCGATCTCGTCGATATGGCCGGCCATCATGACCCTGGGGTTCCCTCCGGGATTCAGGGAGGCGATGGAGTTCCCGGTCACGTCCGACCAGACTTCATGGGCGAATCCTTCAGCCTCGTCTCTCCAGACCCGGGCCGGAGCGACCTCGAATCCGGACGGCCCCGCCGCATTCAAGAGGCGTTCGAGAAAACCCACACGGTCCGACATGGCTGGTCCTCGGCGTCTGAGGTGGTTGGTGAATCCCTGCGGGGGCGGGAAGGTAGATGAAAGAGGGACTGGAATCCAGCGCTTCCAGCGAGGGGATTCAGCAGCGAGTTTATGCCCCGCTTGGATCCTTGGGCTCGATGATGATCTCTCCAGGCCTCGGGGGGGGAGGGTCGCCCCTGGGACCCTGGGGCCCTTCACCGGGACCCCAGGCCCCCTGTTTCCAGCCTGCCTGGAAGGAGCCGGGAAAGCCCGAAAGGAAGGTGAGGTGGAGGGCCCCCGACCTCAGTCTCTTCTCCAGGCCTTTCCGTATTCGCCCGAGGAAGAAACGTCGAGTCGGAGGGAGAAGGAAGGAGAAGCCAAGGAGGTCCGTCAAGATCCCGGGAGTAAGGAGGAGGGCTCCACCCACGAGAATCGCCAGGCCGTCCAGGAGAGCGTCACCCGGTACCCGGCCCCTCGCCAGCTCGCCTCGGATGCTCCAGAGGGTTCGAAGCCCTTCCAGACGGGCGAGTGCCGCCCCGGCGACGCCCGTGAATACCACGAGCCCGATGGTGGGCCATAACCCGACGAGCTGCCCTACCTGAATGAGGATGAAGAGCTCGAGAAGGGGGAGCCCCACGAAGAGGAGCGCCATGCGGGAGAGAAGGGACATGTCCCGATCTACCCCGCTTCCTGCGCATCGGTCCCGGCGGCGAGGACCCTGCCGTCGTCCCTCTCGTCCGCCGCGAGGGGCCGTTCGTTCCACCCTTCGTTTGAATCTCCCACAGGGAACACGGAGCCTCCCAGGGGGTCTCGGATAGTCACCGGGAACGGAGAGGCGCCCCTTCGCCGTGGTTGTCCTTCGTCCACCGATCCACCGAGCGGACGGATTCATGGAAAAGACCTACTTCCGAAGCGGACTTGGGCTCAAGGGCGAGGTGAAGCCCCTTATCGACGCCGAGTACCAGTCGGCAATCGTCGAGCGCATCCGCTCCCGGGGTTATACCGAGCACTTCGGAGATATCACGATCCGGCTGGCCCAGGAGTTCGGGTTCTGCTACGGGGTGGATCGGGCAGTGGATTACGCCTACGAGACCCGTATCAAATTCCCGGAGAAACGTATCTACCTGGTGGGGGAGATCATCCACAATCCCCATGTGAACCATCGCATGAACGAGATGGGGATCGAGTTCATCTACCCCGAAAAGGACGGGCACTTTTCCTTCGAGCACGTGACCCCCGACGACGTCGTCATCATCCCCGCCTTCGGCGTGACGCTCAAGGATTTCCAGCGGCTTCGAGAGATCGGATGTGTCCTGGTGGATACGACCTGCGGCTCGGTACTGGTGGTGTGGAAACGGGTGGAGAGTTATAGCCGGGACGGATTCACCGCGGTGATCCACGGGAAGTACACCCATGAGGAATCCCGCGCCACCGCCTCTCAGGTGAACAAGTATCCAGGTGGGAAGTATCTCATCGTCCGGGATATCCAGGAGGCGGAGCTGGTTTGTGATTTCATCGCGAAGCGCCCCGGACACCTATCCCGGGACGCCTTCTACGAACACTTCAAAGACAAGGCCACGGAGGGGTTCGACCCGGATCGGGACCTGGAGAAGATCGGGGTGGCGAACCAGACCACCATGCTGGCTAACGAATCCCTGGCCATCGGAGCCAAGATCAGGGAAGCCTTCGTGGAGGCGTATGGAGAGACCCACGCCGAGGAGCATTACCGGTCCTTCGGAACCATCTGCTCAGCCACGCAGGAGCGCCAGGACGCGGTGCTGGAGATGATGGAGGACCCCCCCGACATCATGATCGTCATCGGGGGTTACAACTCATCCAACACGAACCACCTGGCCCACATGTGCCGGAAGCACACCCGGACCTTCCACATTCAGGACGCCTCCTGCATCGACGTGGAATCAGGGATCATCCACCACAAGCCCGAGTTAGACCCTCAGGCCCCGGAGGTGGCGGAAGAGCGTTGGCTCCCGGATGGGCCCGTGCAACTCGGAATCACGGCTGGAGCGTCGACACCCAACAACAAGATCGGGGAGGCGGTCCTTCGAGTGCTGGAGATCCGGGGGATCCGGACTCCTGAGGAAGAGGTCCTCCCGGCAGAGACATGAAGCAGAGGCCGAAAAGGGGGGGGTTCCGGCGGTCGACGGCCCCCGGGACGGAACTGGAGATGGGCCCCTAACAGGCTCCGTTCGGAGGTCCTCCGTCAGCGATTCCTTTCCCGAGCTTCTTGAGAAGAGCCCTCAGCTCTTCCCTTTCTCCGGAACCCAGGCCCTGTACCAGACTCCTCACGAAGTCGACATGTCCGGGGAAGACGCTC
>JASFRP010000397.1:0-4428 GCA_050114895.1 Gemmatimonadota bacterium | reverse complement strand
GGGACGCCCCTCTCCGACCTTGAAGATCCGCCGGCATCGGATTCCCAACCGAGAAAGGTGCTGATGGGTCCCCCGGGTGGCCAGGATCTCATACCCCAGATCCTGGAAGCGCCGGATGATGGGGGTGACGGTCCCCTTGTCCCGGTCGTTGACGCTGACCACCAGCGTTCCCCCTCGCAGCGGCACCGCGTTGCCCGAAGCCTTCGCCGCCTTGGCGAAAGCCATGCCGAAGGAGTCGTCCATTCCCATGACTTCCCCCGTCGATCGCATCTCCGGCCCCAGGAGGGTGTCGACTTCGAAACGATTGAAGGGGAAGACCGCTTCCTTCACCGCGACTCCGGGCACGGGAGGCTCGGAGGGGACGCCGAGGTCAGCCAGGCGCTCCCCTGCCATGATCCGGGCCGCCAGGCGGGCCAGAGGCACGCCGGTGGCCTTGCTCACGAAGGGTATGGTGCGGGAGGCCCTCGGATTGACCTCCAGGACGTACACCTGACCGTCCCGGATCGCGTACTGGACGTTCACCAGCCCCACCACCCCGAGCTCGAGGGCGAATCGGCGGGTCAGATCCCGCATGACCTGGATCTCCCGCTCTCCGAGAAGATAGGGAGGGAGCACACAGGCGGAGTCCCCGGAGTGGACCCCGGCATCCTCGATGTGCTGCATGATCCCTCCGATGACCACCTCCGTACCGTCGGACAGGGCATCCACATCCGCCTCGAACGCATCCTCCAGGAACCGGTCGATGAGGACAGGGTGATCTGGAGAAGCCCGAACGGCTCGGTCGAAATACCCCTTTAGAGAATCCTCGTCGTACACGATCTCCATGGCTCGCCCCCCCAGGACGTAGCTGGGTCGGACCAGGACGGGGTACCCGATGCGCCGGGCAACCTCCAGAGCCCGCGCTTCACTCGTGGAGACCCCGTTCTCGGGGACGGCGGCATCCACGATCCCGCAAACCTCGGCGAACCGTTCCCGATCCTCGGCCCGGTCGATCGCATCCACCGAGGTGCCCAGGATCGGAGTCCCCAGCTCCTCCAGCGCTTTGGCCAGCTTGAGGGGGGTCTGTCCCCCGAGCTGTACGATGACCCCCCGGGGGCCCTCCAGGTGGATGATCTCCAGCACATCCTCCAGGGTCAGCGGCTCGAAGTAGAGCTTGTCGCTGACATCGAAGTCGGTGGACACCGTCTCGGGGTTCGAGTTGATCATGATCGTCTCGTACCCCACCTCGTTCAGGCCGAGGACCGCCTGAACGCAGCAGTAGTCGAACTCGATCCCCTGGCCGATCCGATTCGGGCCACTCCCCAGAATGATGATCTTCTCACCGGACGAGGGGGCCGACTCGCTCTCCTCCTCGTAGGACGAGTAGAAATACGGCGTGGCGGCGGGGAACTCTCCCGCACAGGTGTCCACCACGTTGTAGGTGGGCCGGATTCCCAGGTCCCAGCGTCGCTCCCGTATGGAGGCCTCCGTCTCTCCCCTGAGCTCCGCCAGCTGCCGGTCGCTGAACCCCTCCCGCTTCATGAACCGAAGCTCCTCCGAGCCCACCTCCCCGAGGGAGCGGAACCAGGCTTCCATTTCGACGATCTCCTGGAGCTGGTTCAGGAACCAGGGATCGATTCCGGTAGCCTCGTGGATCTCCTCCTGGGAAATTCCCGACTCCAGGGCCCGCTTCAGCTGGAACGGCCGTTCCGCCGTGGGCCGTCGAAGAGCGGCCAGGAGGGTCTCCGGATCCTCGGAGGTCAGCCCGTCGTCCTTGAGGAGTTGCGATGTCACCCACCCGTGCCGGTCGATCTCCAACCCCCTGAACCCCTTTTGCCACGCCGACCGGAAGCTTCGTCCGATGGCCATGGTCTCGCCCACGGCCTTCATCTGGACGCCCAGCACGGGGTCCACCTCGGAGAATTTCTCGAAGGCGAAGCGAGGGATCTTCACCACCACGTAGTCCAGAACGGGCTCGAAGGAGGCGGGGGTGGTGCGGGTGATGTCGTTGGGGAGCTCATGGAGGTGGTATCCCACCGCCAGCTTGGCCCCCACCCGGGCGATGGGAAAACCGGTAGCTTTGGAGGCCAGAGCCGAGGAGCGAGAGACCCTGGGGTTCATCTCCACGACGAGCATCTCCCCGTCATGGGGGCTGACGGCGAACTGGATGTTGCATCCGCCCGCTTCCACTCCGATTTCCCGGATGATGGCGATGGCGGCATCCCGCATTCGCTGGTATTCCACATCGGTGAGGGTTTGGGCCGGGGCCACCGTGATGGAGTCGCCGGTATGGACCCCCATGGGATCGAAGTTCTCGATGGAGCAGACGATGATGACGTTGTCAGCCCCGTCCCGAACCACCTCCAGCTCGTATTCCTTCCAACCGATGACGCTCCGATCGATGAGGACCTCGGTGATGGGAGAAGCGTCCAGCCCCTTCCGAACCTGCGCCTCGAACTCTGTCAGGTTGTATGCGATCCCGCCTCCGGTGCCTCCCAGGGTGAAGGAGGGGCGGATGATGGCGGGGTATCCCGTCTCCTCCACGATATCCCGGGCTTCATCCAGGGTCCCGGCGAATCCTCCGTGGGGTACGGTCAGACCGATCCGGTGCATGGCCCGGGTGAACTCCTCCCGGTCTTCGGCCATGCGAATGGAGGTGGCGTTGGCGCCGATGAGCTCCACCCCGTGCTTTTCCAGCACGCCACGCTCCGCCAGCTCCATGGCGAGGTTCAGCGCCGTCTGCCCACCCATGGTAGGGAGAAGGGCGTCCGGTTTCTCGGCCTCGATGACCCGCTCCACCCAGCTGGGTGAGAGGGGCTCGATATAGGTGCGGTCGGCGAGATCCGGATCCGTCATGATCGTGGCGGGATTCGAGTTCACCAGGATCACACGGTATCCCTCTTCCTTCAGAGCCCGGACCGCCTGGGTCCCCGAATAATCGAACTCGCACGCCTGCCCAATGATGATGGGGCCGGAACCGAGGATGAGGATGGATTGGAGGTCTGTGCGTTTGGGCACGGTCGTCAGGTGGTTGGTCCGGCCCCTTCGGCGGGTGCGCCGGCGAAGGTCCGGGGGTATTCCCTCCGATCTCGGGCGGGATGTCGGGTGGGGAATCCTGTGGATTGTCGGTTTCGGACACGAAATGGTGGCAGAGGAGGTGTCCGTTGGCAAGGTGCGGAAGCGGATCTCCCGGGCCGGCAGGGGGGAGGAGGTCACCTGGGGACGGGCGGCATTCCTCCCTCCGGTGGCGCTCCTCCTCTTGCGGAGGAGGGCAAAGAGGCGAACACTCCACCCGGAGATTGCTTCAAGTTCCCAGTGGATGCAGGGAGGATTCAGTGTCAAGGCCGAGATTCATTCCAGCCCCGGTGCTCCTTTGTCTCCTCCTTCCCCTGGCGGGGTGCGTGAAGAAGAGCACCCACCAGGTGACTCTCGATCAGCTCGAGGCGGCGCGCCGGGATCGGGTGGAGCTCGCGGAACGGATGGAGACGGAGATCCAGCGACGGGATGAACGGGAGGTCCGCCTGAGGGGGCAGCTCGAGGACCTCCAGGGGGAGATCGACCGTCTCATCGAGGACCTCGGCACCTGTCGGCGAGAGAATCTCAGGACCGACGCGGAGCTGGAGGAAAGCCGCCTGGAAGCCCAGCGACTCCAGACCCTCCTGAGCGCCCAGGGAGCCCAGGCCCAGCAACTCCAATCCCGACTCAATCAGCTCAGCTCCATCGAACAGGAGATCCGGGAGCGGAACCAGATCTACGAGGAGGTGCTTTCCCGGTTCCGGTCCCTCATCGATGCCGGGCGTTTGAGCGTATCCATCGCCCGGGGCCGCATGGTCATCAATCTCCCGCAGGACATCCTCTTCGCGTCGGGAAGCGCCGACCTCGGCTCGGATGGCCGGGGGACCCTGGGGGAGGTCGCCGGGGTCCTGGCGGAGTTCACGGACCGACGGTTCCAGGTGGAGGGACACACGGACGACCGTCCCATCTCCACGTCCCAATTTCCCAGCAACTGGGAGCTCTCCGCGGCCCGGGCCCTCTCGGTGGTGAAGCTCCTGGTGGCCCAGGGGGTCCCGCCCGCGAATCTTTCCGGAGCGGGGTACGGGGAGTATCAGCCTGTCGGGACGAACGAGACGGCGGACGGCCGGCGCTTGAATCGCCGGATCGAGATCGTCATGCTCCCGAACCTGGACGTGATCGCCGACGCGGCCCAGGGGGAATGACGGGGAGGTTGGGGGACTCCCGAGTCGGGCTCAGGGGTCCTGTTTTCCCGACTCCTTCTTGATGGCCGTCCGAAGGGCCAGGAGGAATCCTCCCCAGATGAAGGCGAGGATTCCCAGCATTGTGATCCAGGTCGAGGTCGTCATAGGGGCTGAATGGTGGGCTCCCGTCGCCTGGGGCGCAAGCGGTGTGGGCGGGCATGGCGGAAACCTCTCCGGTTCCGGGGGTACTCCC
>JASFRP010000396.1:0-4435 GCA_050114895.1 Gemmatimonadota bacterium | reverse complement strand
CGGTATTCCACCGTGAGGGGGAAGAAGGGGAGGTGGGTGGGTCGGTCCTGTGCCGTGGCTGCAACCAGGATCACCGTGTCACCGTACTGGATCAGCACCGATCCTGCGGCCTGCCGGGCCATGCGCCCGATCTCGATCTTCAGGGGCCTGCCCGCGAACTCTCTCTCGATCCTCTGCATCATTTCGTCTCTTCCGTTCTGCTTTCTCTGCTCTTCTTCTCTGGCTCTACTCGGCAAATGTCTTCGTCATTGTGCATATATAGCCCACAGCCCGGGGCGACATCCGCCGGCCCGGAAGGGGGTTGAGCTTCGTGGATGGTGGTCATGAGGAGGCTCCAGCCTCCAGGGCAGAAAAAAAGGCGGCGACAGCAGGGAGTGGCTGTCGCCGCCCATTCCTTGTGCGCTAATGTCGGAGGCCCAGGTCAGAGATCAGCTCCCGATACCGCTCCAGGTCTGTCTTCCTCAGGTACTCCAGAAGCCTGCGCCGTTTCCCCACCATCTTCAGGAGGCCACGGCGGCTGTGATGGTCCTTCTTGTGGGTATCGAAGTGATCCCTGAGGTGGTTGATTCTAGCCGTCAGGAGGGCGATCTGGACGGGAGCGCTGCCCCGGTCAGCGTCGTGCAGCTGGTATTTCTTGATGATTTCTTGGCGATCGATGGTCATTCGTGTCGAGCCTCCGCGAGAGTCTAGACTGCAAGGGAAGCTCCTCCTCGTTTGTTTCCGCGTGACTATTAGCCTGGAAAGGTATCCGATTCCTTCCAGCCCTTCAACCCCACGTGGGCCGAGGAAGTCACCTGAGCGATCTATCCTGATCGGTCATCCGGCGCCAGCGGGCCTTCCGCAAGGAGCGATGCCCTCGCCGCATCCACGTCGGCTTTCAGCTGATCGACGAGTGCCGACGCGGACGCGAAGGGATGGACATCTCGGAGGTAGCGGATGAACTCCACCCGGATCTCCTCCCCGTAGAGATCACCACTGAAGTCCATCAAGTGGAGCTCGATCGTCGGGGGGGACCCCCGGAACGTGGGGCGGGGTCCGATATGCATGGCTCCTCCGAAGAGGCCACGCCGCAACCCTGCCCAAACGGCGTATACTCCCGGAGGAGGGATCAGCTTTCCGTTCGAGGGTACCCAGAGGTTCGCCGTGGGGAATCCCAGGCTTCTTCCCCTCCCCTCCCCACGAACGACCATTCCCCGGATGCAATAGGGACGCCCCAGGCCGGCTCGGGCCTCCTCCACGTTCCCCTTGAGGAGCGCTCTTCGGATCCTCGAAGACGAGACGGGCTGCTGGCCGGTCAGGATGGGTGAGACGACGTCCACCGTGAATCTGAGCTCCCGTCCAATGTCGGTCAGCGTGAGGGCATCACCCGATCGTCCCCTTCCAAACCCGTGGTCATATCCGATGACCAGCTCCTGGACCCCGAGGCGATCGATGAGAATCTCCTTGACGAACCTTCGCGGGGAATAATTCGCCAGGATGTGGTTGAAAGAGAGGAAGACGGCATAGTCCAGACCCGTCTCCGCAAGAATCTCCTTCTTCTCTGCAGGAGTCGTAAGTAGCGGAGGGGCTTGATCCGGGCGGACGATCTTCAGAGGGTGAGGATGGAAGGTCACCAGCACGCTCCGACGCCCGGTCTCCTTCGCCCGGAGGCGGATCTCCTGGAGGACGGCCCAGTGGCCTCTGTGCACGCCATCGAAGGTCCCGACGGTGATGACGGTCCCGTTGGGGTCGCTGGGCAATCCCCGGGGAAGGCTCGGATCGATGGCGTACTCAACCATGGCTGAGCACCTTCCTCGGCCGGAGTCGCCCTCCGTCGATCCCACCCATGGCCAGGAGATCACCCTCCAGAAGGATGCGCACCGGCCGGTCCTCGGGGAATCCCTCGCCCTCCAGGCTGATGGACTGTCCCCGGCGGAGCCGCTGGGCGTCGGACCGGGAAACCTCCACAGCCGGCAGGTGTGCCAGGGCAAGAGCCGGCGGGATCAGACGGCCGATGATGGCGTCCGCATCCGTGAGGGCTCCAAGGGGAGCGGCCATGCCCAACCCCAGGGAGCCGATATCGGTCCGAACGAGGCCGGTGAGATGGGCGCCGACTCCGAGCCTTCGCCCGAGATCTCTCGCCAGGGCCCGAACGTAGGTGCCGGAGGAGCACCGGACATAGAAGTGAGCCTCCGGCGGGGAGTATTGAACAAGGGAGATCTCGTGGACCACCACCTCGGCCGCCCTCAGGGTGACTTCCTCTCCCCGACGGACCCTGCGATGGGCCGCCTCACCTCCCACCTTCTTCGAAGAGTAGCGAGGGGGTGTCTGCAAGAGCGAGCCCCGGAACTCTGAGAGCGCTTCTCCCAGATCCGCCTCGGAGATGGACCTCCAGCCATTGTCCTCCCGCACCACTTCCCCTTCCGGATCGTGGGTGGACGTCTCGACTCCAAGCCGAGCGGTGGCACGATAACTCTTGTCCAGATCGAGGAGATACTCCGAGAGCCGCGTGGCCGGTCCCAGAAGCAGGAGGAGAAGGCCGGATGCGAAGGGGTCCAGGGTTCCGGCATGGCCCACCTTCCTCATCCCCGCCGTCTCTCGGACCTGGTCCACGACATCGTGGGACGTGGGCCCGGAGGGCTTGTCCACAAGAAGGACGCCGGAAGGAGGCCTCACGCCCCGGTCCCCGGTTCTGGCTTCTCCCGGTGTTGCCCTCCCGGCAACGCCTCGTCCTCCTCTCCCGCCTGGACCCCCTCTCCCTCCGGGAGGACTTCCCGCAGGACCTCTTCGATCCGGATCGCCGAATCCAGAGTGCTATCGTACTGGAACCGGAGCTCGGGGATCCTGCGAATCCTCAGGACCCTACCCAGTTCTTTTCGTACGAAGGGCGCTGCAGCCTCCAGGCCGTCGGTCACCTCTTTTCGATCCCGATGGGCGTCCAGGAGGCGGAAGAAGACCTTCGCCACCCAGAGGTCCGAAGTGACCCGAACCTCGGTGACGAGGACGTGACCGATCCTGGGGTCTCGAACCTTCCTGGCGAGAATGTCCGAGATCTCTCTCTTGAACTGTTCGTTGAGACGAGAGCTTCGATAACCAGGCATGGAGGGCTTCTTTCCGGACCCAGGACAAGGAGAGCTTCGGCACGGGGTCTGCTGAAGCGCCGTGGGGGGCGGTCAGCGGTATGATCGCTCCACTCGGAGAATGATCGCGCGTCCGTCCCTCTCCACGAACCGATCGAGCTTCTCCAGGACCGAATCGGCGTGTCCGGAATCGGAAGTAACGACGGCGGCCGTGATCTCCGCCCGGGTCCAGACATCGTGGTGCCCGGTTTCCGCCGCGGAGACCCTGAATCGAGCCTGGAGGCGCTCTTTCAGGGACTTCACCACCATCCGCTTCTCCTTCAGGGATCGACACCCCGGCAGAGCAAGCTCCCAGGAACAAACCCCGATAACCATGGACTCAGATCAGGGCAGCCGCTCGGGCCTCGCGACTACCCCTTCCCCCCGCCCACTCCCGCCAGGGTACGGGCCACCTCTTCCACCTGGTAGCATTCGATGACATCCCCCACTTTCACATCGTTGAAGTTGGCGATGCCGATCCCGCACTCGAAGCCTTCCCGGACCTCCCGAACATCGTCCTTGAAGCGCTTGAGGCTGGAGAATTCCCCGTCGTAGACGACGATCCCATCCCGAATGAGGCGGGCCTTCCGGTTGCGCTCGATGACTCCGTCGCTGACGTAACACCCGGCAATGGTCCCGACTTTGGTGATCTTGAAGGTGTCCCGGACCTCCGCCGTACCGAGAATCTTCTCCCGCCGTTCCGGCGCCAGCATTCCCTCCAGCGCCGCTCGGACCTGGTCGACGGCTTCGTAGATGACGTCGTAGGTGTGGATATCCACACCTTCCCTCTCCGCCAGAGACCGGGCGTTCACGTCGGGACGGACCCGGAAGCCGATGATGACGGCGCTTGCCGGCCCCGCCAGGATGACATCGGACTCGTTGATGGCACCCACGGCCCGGTGGATGATCTCCACCTGGACCTCGTCGGTCCCCAGCTGCTCCAAACTGTCGGAGAGAGCCTGTACAGAGCCGTCCACGTCACCTTTGATGATGAGGGGCAGGGTGCCGACCTGGCCGCCCGCCAGCAGCTTGGAGAAGTCTCCCAGCTTGAAGCCCTTCTCCTTGATGCGGAGCTGCTTCTCCCTCTCCAACCGCTGACGGGTCGTGGCGATCTCCGCTGCCTTGTCGGCAGTCATGGCCGCGAACGTATCTCCGGCCTGAGGTACCCCAGCGGCGCCGAGGACCTGAACGGGAATCCCCGGGCCGGCCTCGTCCACCGTCTTGCCTCGCTCGTCCAGCATGGCCCGCACGCGTCCGTCGTAGAGGCCACAGATGAAGCTGTCTCCCACCCGGAGGGTGCCCGTCTGCACCAACACGGTAACGACAGGGCCCTTCCC
>JASFRP010000395.1:0-4443 GCA_050114895.1 Gemmatimonadota bacterium | reverse complement strand
ATCCAGGACTGGAATCCCGATGGCCTTACCGGCCGCCGCGAGCTGGTGGGTCACCGCCCGGTCTTCCTGGCTGGGAGTGGGGTCACCGGACGGGTGGTTGTGGACGAGGATGACCCCGGACGCACACTCCACGATGGCAACCCTGAAGACCTCCCGCGGGTGGATCAGCGACGCGTCCAGGATTCCCCGAGTCACCAGCACGTCCCGAATCACCCGGTGCTGCGTGTTAAGGAGGAGTGCGTGGAACTCTTCCTGCCGGAGGTCCCTCATGAGGGGCCCCATGCGTTCGAAGACGTCTCGGGGCCCCCGGATCCGGTCGTTCGCATGGGAGGGCTCCGCGGCAGCCCTTCGTCCCAGCTCCAGGGCGGCCTGGATGCGGGAGGCAGTGGCTGCGCCCACGCCGGACTCGGCTTCCAGAGCCGCTGTGGGGAGAGAAGCCAACCTCCGGAGGCTTCCCTGTACCCTGGACAGGATCCTCTCTCCTACGTCCAGAGCCGATCCCGTAGCTCCTCCGCTTCCGATGAGAATGGCCAGGAGCTCACGAGGGGAAAGAGCCGTCGGCCCCAGGGCCCTCATGCGCTCCCGGGGGCGGTCATCGAGGGCCCAGGTCCGAATGGGACGGCTTCCCTCCGAGGGTGGATTGGACGAGGACGTATCGGTCATCACCGAGGATGGCCGGCCCGGTTGGGCCCTCCAATGGAGACACGGGACGCACCGGATCAGGAGGTCAGGCTCTCGAGCCCTCCAGGGGAAGACGAGATCCGAAAGCCCCGGGGGTGGGCCGCATCCGGAGAGGGGGCCGCGCCTCCCGGGTCCGGAGAGCCACTACGCGTTCCTTCCATGACACTTCTTGTATTTCTTCCCGCTTCCACAGGGGCAGGGATCGTTCCTTCCGGGTTCGTCGGCGGCGGTCACGGGGGCCTGCTTTCGAGCCTCTCCCCGGTTCGTCAGGAGCTGCCTGGGGTCCGGGCCGGCGCCGCCGGAGGGGACACCGACGGCCCTTTCCGAGGCGGACCTGGAAATCCCGAGCTCGTCGACATCCCCGCCCTCGCCTCCAGAGCCGTCCCCGGCTCCCCGGGGCCGAACAGCGGTGCCGCCACCCGCGGCGGCGAGCCGCGGAGCGGGTGTCCCCGTGGGACCGGAATAGCTCAGGCGCTGGGGAGCCGGCACGCGTCGCTGCTGGGGGACTCCCACCTGGGCCCGGAAGAAGGAGGAGGTTACCGTCCTTCGGATGTCCGTCATGAGATCCACGAACATCTCGTAGGCGTCCTGCTTGTACTCGATGAGAGGGTCCTTCTGCCCCCAACCCCGGAAGCTGATGGAAGCCTTCAGGTGGTCCAGATCGTAGAGGTGATCCTTCCACTTGTCGTCCAGGGTGGTGAGCATCACGAAGCTCATGACTCGCTCCCCCAGCTCCCCGAAGTCGGCGATCTTCCGGTGGAAATGGCTCCGGGCGGAATCCAGGACCAGGTCCGTCACCGCTTCCGCATCGGTGAGCTCGGGGTCCTCGGGGTTCACCTCCGGCAAGCCAGGGGTCATGACGAAGAAGTCCAGAAGGAGGCGTCGCCGCAGTCCCGCCGGGTCCCACCGCTCCGCGGGTTCATCGTCCGGACAGTACTCCTCCACAAGTCCCCGGATGGAGTACTCGATCATCTCCCAGATCTCGCCCTTGAGGTCCTCTCCCCCCTCCAGGGCAAAGAGACGGAGATCGTAGATGACCTCCCGTTGCTGGTTCATCACGTCGTCGTAGTCCAACAGGCGCTTTCGGGCTTCGAAGTTGTTCCCCTCGACCCGTTTTTGGGCCTGTCCGATGGACCGCGTCACCAATCCGTGTGTGATGACCTCCCCTTCCTGGACGCCCCACTTCTCCATGGCGCCGGCCACGCGCTCCGACATGAAGAGACGCATGAGATCATCTTCCAGCGAGAGAAAGAACTGTGACGCGCCGGGGTCTCCCTGCCGGCCTGAGCGACCTCGAAGCTGCCGGTCGATGCGCCGGGACTCGTGTCGCTCGGAGCCCAGGATGTGGAGCCCCCCCACCTCCAGCACATCCTCGTCGGTGAGCTTTTCCGGTTCTTTCCATCGAACCGGATCCACTGGGAGCAGCTCCGTGGGATCCAGACCCTTCTCCTTGGCCCACTTCACGGTGCGGGTCTCTGTGACGCCCTCCCCGAGTTTGATGTCCGTTCCCCGACCGGCCATGTTCGTGGCGATGGTCACGGCTCCGGGTTGTCCGGCCTCGGCCACGATCTCCGATTCACTCTTGTGATGCTTGGCGTTGAGGACGTTGTGCTTCATTCCCCGGCGCTTCAGCATCCGGGAGAGGGTCTCCGACACCTCCACGTTCGTCGTTCCCACCAGGACCGGAAGGTCCATCTGGCTGAGACGACCCACCTCGTCCATCAGGGCAACGAACTTCTCACGCTTCGTGCGGAAGATGAGATCGTCCCGGTCGTCCCGGATGACGGGCCGATTCGTGGGAATCACCAGAACGTCGAGGGTGTAGATCTGGTGGAACTCGTTCTCCTCCGTCTCGGCCGTGCCCGTCATCCCGGCCAGCTTGTCGTACATGCGGAAGTAGTTCTGGATGGTGATGGTGGCCAGCGTCTGGGTCTCTCCCCGGACCTCCACCCCCTCCTTGGCCTCCACCGCCTGGTGGAGCCCATCGCTCCAGCGGCGCCCCGCCATCTGGCGCCCCGTGAACTCGTCCACGATGACCACGGAGCCGTCTTCGGCGATGATGTACTGCTCGTCCTTGTGGAAGAGGGTGTAGGCCTTCAGGAGCTGATGGATGACGTGCATCTTCTGGCTCTTGGCGGCGTAGGCAGCCTCCATCTCCTGGATGGCGACTCGCTTCTCCTCCAACGACCGGGTCTCGTCTTTCTCGATGGTCCCGATGGCCTCGGAGAGATCCGGAATCACGAAGGCGTCGGGGTCGTTGGGGGAGAGCTCCTCGATCCCGGCGTCCGACAGGTGCACGTTGTGCCCCTTTTCGTCCATGGCGAAAAGCAGCTGCTCGTCCACCTCGTGGAGCCGCTTCTCCCGCATGTAGTCCGCCTCCACCTTCTGGACAAGGCGCTGCAGTCCCGGGTCGTCGGCGAACATCTTCATCAGCTTCTTCTGCTTCGGCGTCCCTCGCTTCACCGCCAGAAGCTTCTCGCCGGCAGCGTACTGGGCCCCGTCCTCCTCACTGGCGAGAAGCTTCTCGGCTTCCGCCACCAGCTCGTTGGCGACTCGAGTCTGCTTCCGGTAGAGGTTGGACACCATCGCCGAGTATTGCTTGAAGGGCGTGGAGGTGTCCTTCCCCACCGGGCCGGAGATGATGAGGGGCGTCCGGGCCTCGTCGATGAGAATGGAGTCGACCTCATCGATGATGGCATAGGCGTGTCGGCGTTGGACTCGCTGCTCCAGGGAGTGGACCATGTTGTCCCGGAGATAGTCAAACCCGAACTCGTTGTTCGTCCCGTAGGTGATGTCGGCGTTGTAGGCATCCCTCCGTTCCGGGCTCCCCGGTTCGTAGAGGTCGATGACCTCGCACGTGAGGCCCAGGAACGTGTAGATCGTTCCCATCCACTCGGCGTCTCGCTGGGCCAGATAGGAGTTCACCGTGACCAGGTGGGCGCCCCGACCTGCAAGTGCATTGAGATAGAGGGGCATGGTGGCCACGAGAGTCTTCCCCTCCCCCGTCGCCATCTCGGCAGCTTTGCCCTGGTGGAGGGCGATCCCCCCGATGAGCTGAACGTCGTAGGGCACCATGTCCCAGGTGAGCTTCTGACCGGTCACGACGATCTGCTTCCCCAGGTTCCGGCGGCACGCCTCCTTCACCACGGCGTAGGCCTCCGGGAGGAGGTCGTCCAGAGCGGTCTGGATGACCGCGAGGAGGTCCTCGTCCAGCTCGCCGACCTGCTGGGTCAGGACCTCTCTCCGACCGGGGTCCTCCGAGTGACGCTTCTCCTCCCTCAGCGCCTCGATCTTCTCCTCGATAGGGAGGGTCCGCTCCCCGATACGGGCACGGAACTCCTCCGTCTTCCCCCTGAGCTCCTCGTCGGAGAGAGAGGAAAGCCCCTCACAGATCTCATTGATCTCGTCCACGAGGGGTTGGAGTTTCTTCACTTCCCGGGCATGCTGCGACCCCAGGATCTTCTTCAGCAGCTCTTTCATGATTCGGCTCTATAGAGACGATTGCTTTCGATGATCTGACGAACGCCTTCCGGCACCAGGTACCGTATGGATCGGCCGTCCAATACCCGCTTCCTGATCTCCGTGGCGGAGATGTCGACTCGCGTGACGGGGACGGAGAGGAACTCCCCTGAAGGGACCGCTGCACCGGCCCGGTCCATCACCACCAGAGTAGCCAGGGATACCACCCTCCCCGGTTCCTGCCAGGTGTCGAGGGCCGTAGCCTGGTCGGCACCCATGATGAAGAAGATCTCCGCCTCCGGG
>JASFRP010000394.1:0-4449 GCA_050114895.1 Gemmatimonadota bacterium | reverse complement strand
GGTTCTGGCAGCCATAGGGGGGATTCTCGGCGTGGGGATCGCTTCTGTGGGCGGTGGCTTCCTACGCTCCTTCGGCCCGGCCTCCATCCCCCGTTTGGATGAAATCGGAGTCGATGCCACGGTGGCGCTCTTTGCCATGGCGGTCTCCCTCCTTCTGGTCCCCCTGTTCGGAATCCTCCCGGCTCTCCGAGGCACGGCCTTCAACCTGGCCCAGACGCTTCGGGACGGAGGCGGCCGGGGTGGCTCGGACGGTCGAGGTCGTGCCCGGAGAGCTCTGGTCATCGCTCAGGTGGCCCTCTCCATGATGCTCCTGGTCACTTCGGCGCTCTTCCTCCGGAGTTTCTTGATCACACAGAGCATGGATCCGGGGTTCGAGACCAAGAGCATTCTCACCGCCAGAATCCAACTTCCGGCGCACAAGTACGAGACCTCTGAAGAGATGAGCTTGACCTGGACTCAGACTCTCGCCCGGCTGGAAGCAGTGCCCGGTGTGCTGAATGTGGCGGCTGCCGATTGGCTCCCCGTGGTCTCGGGCGGGGGACCGTGGAATTGGCTCTCACGACCCGATCGACCTCTCTCGAACGACGAGCCTCAGCTGGCCGCCACACGGAAGTTCGTGACGGAAGACTACTTCTCGACTCTGGGTTTGACCCTGTTGGCCGGGCGCACATTCACCGCCGACGATCAGGTGGGTACTCCCGATGTGATCATTCTCAGCGAGCCTCTGGTGGAAGCGCTGTTCCCGGGAGAGGATCCCCTGGGGAAGGTGGTCACCTTCTGGGGCTCACCCTTCGAAGTGATAGGTGTAGCCCCGCATCTGGCAGAGGCGGGGCTGGGAGTAGCCCTTTCGCGGCCCACCTTCTTCGTGGCCAACAGCCAATACCCTCAGCAGAACATGCGCCTCATTCTCCGGGTCTCAGGCCAGGATCCGGCAGTAGCTGCCCCGGCCATTCGGGCGGCTCTGCTGGAAACGGATCCCGATATCGCCTTCACCGGAGTCCAAACCATGGAGGCGGGGATCAGTGGCTCATTGTCTGAGCCGCGATTCCAGACGTTCCTGGTGGGCGCGTTCGCCCTGGTGGGCCTGCTCCTGGCAGCTTTCGGGCTCTACGGAGTCCTGGCCTACCTGGTGGCCCAACGCCAGCACGAGATCGGAATCCGAATGGCCATCGGAGCCGAAGGCAGAAACGTCCTCGGCCTGATCTTTCGGCAGGGGATGACGATGGTCCTGGCCGGGGCCACCCTCGGACTC
The DNA here is from genome assembly GCA_050114895.1 of Gemmatimonadota bacterium. GTDB lineage: Bacteria > Gemmatimonadota > Gemmatimonadetes > Longimicrobiales > Gaopeijiaceae > JASFRP01. The sequence goes on along the minus strand of JASFRP010000394.1, from coordinate 3,197 downwards.
ATTGGAGGTGGCGTTGCCTCCGTCCTTCTCCAGGGTCTTCTTTCAGGGATCTCCCCTGCTGATCCCGTGGCTATGCTCGGTTCGACGGGTGTCCTGGTGATTGTGGCCATGGTGGCTTCACTGATTCCGGCCACAAGAGCGGTCCGAACGGACCCTCTGAAGGCCCTTCGGTCCGAGTAATAGAAGACGCTGAGCAACAGGAAGACGACCGGGGCCGCCCCCAGGCGAATGACCTCTCAAGCCTTGTGGACTCCCAGGCTCTGCCGGACCCCGTAGTCCGCCGCGGTGGCCAACTTGACCACGAGGTCCGCGACGCTCTTTCGGGATACGACGCCCTCCGGGTTTGCGAACGGCTCCCCCTTCTCCGTGGTGCCGTAGGCGACCTCGTCCCGGTTGTTCAGCCAGGCCGGCCGAAGAACGGTGTAGTCGAGGTCCGAATCTTCGATCACGTCCGCCGCCTCCCGATAGGGATCCAGCGCCGCGTGGTATGACTGGCCGGGAACCTCATCGTAGATCCCCATGGAGCTGACGAAGATCAGCCGCTTCAGGCCCAGACGCTCCATGGTCCGGACGATCACGCGCGCCTGGGAGCCCAGGTTGCCGGACAGGTTGGCGTATACCACCTCCTGCCCGGCCATGGCATCCGCCAGTGTTACCTCGTGCAGGACGTCGCCCTCGACGACCCGGATCCGCTCTTCTCCCCGGAGCTCTTCCAGGCGCCTGGACTTCCGCAGGTAGAGGGTCAGCTCCGCATCCGTTTCATGGAGGAGCAGGCGGGTGGCGACGCGGGCGATCTGTCCGTTGGTGCCGAGAATGAGGATCCTGGGCCTCGTCACCGCCACGGTTCTCCTCCTGACGTCGGCTGTGCTCACCGATCCACCATTCGCTGGGACGCCTCTCCGTAGCGGTGCCCCTGCACAGTGATCCCACCCAGGGCAGTGTGGATCTCCTCGAGATCGGCATCCCCCAACTCCACATCGGCTCCTCCGAGATTCTCCTCGAGACGGTGCAGCTTGCTGGTCCCGGGGATGGGCACGATCCACGGCTTCTGCGCCAGGAGCCACGCCAGTGCAATCTGCGCCGGCGTAACGCCCTTCCCTTCGGCGACGCGGGTCACCGCCGACACCAGCGCCTGGTTGGCCTTCCGGTTCTCTTCCGAGAACCGCGGGACGGTGTTGCGGAAATCCGAGACGTCGAAGGTGGTGGACTCGTCGATCTTCCCGGTGAGGAAGCCTTTGCCCAGGGGGCTGAAGGGGACGAACCCGATCCCCAGCTCTTCCAGCGTGGGCAGGATCTCCTCCTCGGGCTCCCGCCACCACAGGGAGTATTCGCTCTGGAGCGCAGTGACAGGCTGGACCGCGTGGGCACGACGGATCGTGTTCACGCCCGCCTCCGAGAGCCCGAAATGCCTGACTTTTCCCTCCTGGATGAGGTCACGGACGGTTCCCGCGACCTCCTCGATGGGCACCTCGGGATCGACGCGGTGCTGGTAGTAGAGGTCGATGTAGTCGGTCCGGAGTCGCCTAAGGGAATCCTCCGTCATCTTCCGGATGTGCTCCGGCCGGCTGTTCAAGCCCGTGGAGGCGCCGTCTTCGAAGTTGAAGCCGAACTTGGTGGCGATGACTACCTGCTCCCGGAACGGAGCCAGGGCTTCGCCGACGAGCTCCTCGTTGGCGAACGGACCGTAGATCTGGGCGGTGTCGAAGAACGTGACGCCGCGCTCGACGGCGGCCCGGATCAGGCGGATGCCGTCCTGCTTCTCGACGGCCGGACCGAGGCCGAAGCTCAGCCCCATGCATCCCAACCCGAGGCTCGAGACCTCCAGCCCACTGGTTCCGAGTGTGCGCTTGTTCATGTCCACCTCCCTTCGGTGTGTGCTCAGTTCTTCACCAAGGTTGCGCCGTCGGCCCAACGGTGAACTCGTTGACGTTCGTGTCCTCCGGCTGGTCGATGGCAAAAGCGACAACGTTGGCAATTCGGTCCGCCGATATTCCGTACTGCTGGTACAGTGCGGTCATCCCTTCCGCCATGCCCTCGTGGGTGATCGTGTCCAGCAACTCGGTGTTGATGGCAGCAGGATAGATCGTTGCGGTGCGGATATTGGTGCTCTCCTGGGCCGACTCCATTCGCAGAACCTCCATGAAGTCCCGCACGAACCACTTCGTTCCACCGTAGACTGCTCCTCCAGGATAGGCTTTCAATCCTGCCACCGACGAAGTCGTGATGACGTGGCCGGGTTTCTGGTCGACAAACGTCGGCAGGACCGCGGCGACGCCATTGAGGACGCCCTTGATGTTCACATCCACCATCTGATTCCACTCATCGGTCTTCCGGGCCGAGAGGGGAGAACTGGGCATCAGACCGGCGTTGAGAAAGATGACGTCCACCCGTCCAAAATGCTCCTTCGCGAGCTCCACGATGGCGGTGGAGGAGGAGGTGAAGGAGCTGGGGACCGAGCCCTCGGGCACCCTCCGGCTCAACGTCTCCCACGAGGCCGAGAGCGTCCTCGGCGGCACCTTCCTGGGGGATTTCCTGAACGCCTTCCCCCGGGTGCGCCTCGACCTGGTGGTCACCACACATACGGGGGAGATCGTGGAGGCCGGTTACGATGCGGCGGTGGGTCTGGGCGAGATGATCGAGCAGGACATGCTCGCCATCCCGGTATCCGACCAGATGCGCCTCACGGTCGTGGGATCACCTTCCTATTTCGAGCGCCATCCCGTTCCCCAGCATCCACGGGAGCTGGTGGAGCACGTGTGCATCAACTGGGCCCCCGGGGCCGGGGAGCCCCCCTACCGGTGGGAGTTCACCGAGGATGGTCGGGACTTCGCCGTGAGCGTGGAGGCCCGGGTCTTGACCACCGATCCGGACCTGAACATCCGTTTGGCCACGGCGGGCATCGGGCTCACCATCACGTATGAGGGGTTGGTCCGGCCGCAGGTGGAGGAGGGGATTCTCGTATCCGTGCTGGAGGCGTACTGCGAGCGTTTCCCCGGGTTCTTCCTCTACTTCCCCCGTCGCAGGCACCGGTCGGCGGCACTTCGCGCCCTCATCGACTTCGTACGGAAAGAGGTGGTACTTTGAACGCGAAGCCGCGTCGCTAGATATCAATGCTGTTGCCAGCTCCCGCGGCATTCTGGGCCTTCCACCCAACGGGACAGGACGCCGGAGACGAGGAGAGGCACAAGATCTTTAGC
>JASFRP010000393.1:0-4454 GCA_050114895.1 Gemmatimonadota bacterium | reverse complement strand
CATCTCCGACATGGTGGCGGACCCCGGGATCGACGCTCTCTGGATCTGCGCCCCCAACTTCACCCGCATCGAGGTGATGGAGGAGATCGTCCACGCCGTGGAATCGGGAAAGGGGGATCTCCTGGGCGTGGCCTGCGAGAAGCCTCTCGGGCGCAACGCCGCGGAAGCCAGGAAGATGCTGGAGCTGGTTCAGCGGGTCGGGCTGTTGGACGGCTACCTGGAGAACCAGCTCTTCTCCCCCGCCGTGGTCCGGGGCAAGGAGATCCTCTGGGCCCGGGGCGCCGCCACCACCGGCCCCCCCTTCCTGGCCCGGGCCGCCGAGGAGCACTCGGGCCCTCACATGCCCTGGTTCTGGGAAGGGGAGCTCCAGGGAGGTGGCGTCCTCAACGACATGATGTGCCACTCGGTGGAGGTGGCCCGGTTCCTCCTTACCCCCCCCGGTGAGAGAAGGGAGGTGCTGACCCCCGTGAAGGTCACCGCCCAGACGTCCTGCCTGAAATGGCAGCAACCCCACTACACGGGGATTCTATCGGCCAGAAGCGCCGGCTCCCTGGATTACCAGAACCGACCCGCCGAGGACTTCGCCCGGGCTCTCGTGGAGCTCCGCGACCCCCAGGGGAACCCCAGGATCGTGGAGGCCACCACGTCCTGGTGCTTCGTCGGCGCCGGCCTCCGCCTGAGCATGGAGCTCCTGGGTCCCGAGTACTCCCTCTCCCTCAACTCCCTGGATGCCGGGCCCAAGGTCTTCTTCAGCCGGGAGGTCCAGGGTGCGGCGGGGGAGGACATCGTGGAGAAGCAGAACGCCGAGGTGGGCTTGATGCCGGTGGTGGCGGACGAGGAGAGCGAATACGGATACATCGGCGAGAATCGGCACATGGTGCGCTCGTTCCTCTCTGGGAAGCGCCCGGAAGAGAACTTCTCCGACGGTGTCCGGGTGGCCGAGCTTCTGATGACGGCGTACATGAGCGCGGAAGAGGGGAGGACCATCTCCTTCCCACCGCCTGACCTGGAATCCTTTGTCCCCGCCGTGGCACGGGGAGCATGGAACCCGAAGAAGAATGGCTGAGGCCTCAAGGAGGGAAGGAAAATGAGACGACTCGTTGCAGCTCTGATGGGGATCTCCGTGGCCTGCGGCGGGGCCCCTGACCAGGCAGCCGTGGAGGGACAGCAGATGAGGGAAGGGTACGAACAGCTACTGAAATCCGTGGACGGCCGCTACCACAAGGGGGGCTGGAACCATTACGGCCCGGGGTACTTCGAACTGGACGCCGACACCGGGGTCCTGACGTCCCACGGTGGAATGGGCCTGTTCTGGTATAGCGTGAGGGAGTTCGGGGACTTCGTCCTGGAGCTGGACTTCATGTGCGCCTCCGAGACCACGAACTCCGGGGTCTTCCTCCGGGTGCCCGGAGTCCCCACCAGCGACGACTACATCTACCACTCCTTCGAGATCCAGATCGACGACGCCAGTGAGGGCATTCACCACACTGGTGCGGCATATGATGCCGAGGCCCCCACCCAGGCGGCCTCCAACCCGCCAGGGGAGTGGAACCACTTCAAGATCACCTTCGTGGGGAGCCGGTTGCAGGTGGAGCTGAACGGCAAGGGGGTGCTGGACTGGGAGGTGGAGCCCAGGGGGAAGGTGGAGGACTCCGCCCCCAGAGGCTACATAGGGCTCCAGAACCACGACGACAGCAGCTCCGTCCATTTCAGGAATATCTATGTGAAGGTAATGGAGTAGGGCCGATTCCTCCCGAGTGAACAGTGGCGCGATCCCTACCGTAGCCGGTCACCGCGGCCCCTGTAGGGATTCTCCGGATCGCCCTCGTGGTCTTCGGGTGCTCCGGAGATGGCTACTCCTCGTACTTCCAGTTCACCAGGGGCAGCACCCGATGTTTGTCCTTGGACCGGATGATGTTGATGAGTCCAATCTGGAGCCCGTACAGATCCTCTGCGAAGTTCACGACAGCAACCTGGAGACCACCCAGGTGCTGGGTGCTGTTGAAGATCCCCATCTGGAACCCCTCCCCGGTGTCCGTGACGTTCACGAACCCTCCCTGGAACCCCAGGAACGCTCCGTCGGTGACGTTCACCACTCCGTGCTGCCACCCGGTGAAGTCCTCGTCGGTGAAGTTTGCCAACCCGAACTGATACCCCTTGAACTCCCTGGTGACCCGGTTGACGAGCCCCACGTCCAGTCCCTTCACGTCTCGGTTCACCCCGTAGATGAGGTTGATGCGAAGGCCTCGGATGTCGGCATCGTCATCCACCAGCTGCATAGTGGGGCCGATGAAGGAGAGCTGGAACGGCTCCTGCTGAGCTCCGCCGGGGCCGGGTTTGAGGGAAAAAGCAACCAACAACGCTCCCACCGTGACGACGGTTCTTGTGCGCATCCTGGTCTCCGTATGAGGACGTTCGGAATGGAGTGGCCTCTCGCCCTGCTTCATACGAGGAAGAGCGCCTCAAAGATCCAACCTGCCGACGGGGGCCGGGTGACGGTCCCATTGCCAGGTGGAGGCGACCCTTCGAGTTTCCGGGAGGGGATCGGCCCGGGGAGGGGTCGAAACCCCCCTCTTCCCCCCTTCGTAGGGTTTGCAGGGGAGAGGATCCTCATGCCCCGTGAAGGGCGCAATCTCGAGAAGGAGCCGTCGAATCCATGGACCCCCTGAGCAAACGCCGCCTGATCTTCCTGGGAGGATTCCTGCTCTATTTCGGCGTCGTCTGGTCACTCTGGGACACCGCCATCATCTATCCCCTGAAGCTGTTCGTCGTCCTTCTCCACGAGGTGAGCCACGCGGCGGCGGCGGTGGCCACCGGCGGCTCCGTGGAACGGATCCTCCTGAATGCCCAACAGGGCGGCGCGACCTATACCCGGGGGGGCAACCCCTTCATCACGCTCTCCGCGGGGTACCTGGGAAGCCTCCTCTGGGGCTCTCTCTTCGTCATCCTGGCCTTCAACCGGTGGCTGCGGCCCAGGTGGATCGTCGGCGGCGTGGGAGCCTCCGTTCTCCTCCTGACGGTGTTCCTGGTCCGGAGCCTTTTCGGCGTCGGATTCGGCATCCTCTTCGCAGGTGCACTCCTGGCCGGCGCCAGGTACCTGAGCCAAGGGCTGAATCGGACTCTTCTCCTGGGACTGGGGCTCACCTCTACCCTCTACGCCATCCTGGACATCAAGAGTGATGTCCTGGATCGGCCGCATCTGCCCTCCGACGCGGCCATGCTGGCGGAGATGACGGGGATCCCCACTGCGGTCTGGGGCTTTATCTGGATCGGAATCGCTCTTCTGGTGAGCGCCTGGCTCCTGCGGTGGGTGGCCCGGAGGGTGGAGGCCGGGATCCCCGATCCGGAGAAGACCTGAAGGCTCCCTTTCCCTACCTCCGAGGGTGAGGGGTGCCTTCGGACACCCGGGGGAAACATGTTCCCCCGGCCTTCAGCCCCCTTCCCACCCGACTCCCCGCCCCCAATACCTTGGGTCCGCGGGTGCCGAGAAGTCCATATGTAGTGGGGTCCATACTTCGCCTCGCAGAAGAACCTTGCACCGACGTGGGGGGAGGTGTAGAATCCATTCGGCCGAGGAAAGTTCGGCTTGGGCCGGGGAGGAAGGTCCAGGGTGGCCAGACTCCTCCGGACCGCGGGCGTGGGAGCCCGCCGGTGTTTCGCCCGAGTTTCCATCAGAAAAGGAGGTGATCCTTGTCTAGTCCGAGTATTCTGTGCAACCTGGCACGGGCAAGCGATCGCTAGGACGGCAACTAAGTCGAACAAGCGGATCACACTGTTCGCGCCGGCGTAGTCATCGCGCTGGGTTGCGGCAGAAAAAGAAGCCCCACCGGAAGCCTGACCGGTGGGGCTTTCCCTTTCCCTCCCTTTCGTGATCCCTCACGGACTCCCTTTCCCGCCGTAGCGGAGGCTCCCAGGGCCCTTCTCCCTCCGGGCTCGGGAGCTTGATCCGGAGGACCTGGACCTTCAGCCGAAGTATTCGGGCGCGTTCCCCGCCTTCCACTTGATGTTGCACCCGATGCTGGACCGTTGGTCCTCCGGCACCGGTCGTCCTGACAGCACTGCGTCGGCGGCGTTCCTCAGAGAGCTTCCCGTGACCGGGATATCGTTGCCCGGGCGGCTGTCGTCGAATTGACCTCTGTACACCAGCCTTCGCTGGGCGTCGAAGAGGAAGAGATCCGGGGTGCACGCCGCATGGTAGGCCTTCGCCACTTCCTGGCTCTCGTCGAAGAGGTAGGGGAAGGTGTACCCCCCTTCCCGGATCTCCTTCGCCATGCCCTCGGGGCCGTCCTGGGGATACTGCTCCACGTCGTTGGCGGCGATGGCCACCGTGGCAAGCCCCTTCTCGCCGTACTCCCGGGTGAAATCACCGAAGGCCTGGCGGATGTGGACCACGTAGGGACAGTGGTAGCAGATGAAGGCCACCAGGAGAGCCGGGGCCTCGCTGAAGTCACCCA
>JASFRP010000392.1:0-4456 GCA_050114895.1 Gemmatimonadota bacterium | reverse complement strand
CCCTGCTGCGGCGCCGTGCCTCACACCCAGGACCATTCCGATGGGGATCGCCACCAGAAGAAGGGGGAGCCAGCTCGAGAGCGGGACTTCGACTGCCGGAAGGAGGGCGGCATCCACGACCCAGAGGAGGAGCCCTCCCAGACCCACGCCCACCCCTGCCAGGACGCGGCTCATCCCTGAAGCCGAGCGCTCCTCCCGTGAGGAAGAGAACCAGGCGTGGAGGAGAGCAACGACTGCCAGTGCCGCATAGGCGAGCATCAGGAGAGACGAGAACCCCCCGAATGCGTGGTAGAAACGGGGGTGGAAGGCCAGCTCCACCCCCAGGCATCCCAGGAGGAAGAGCCAGGGGAGGTAGAAGAGGACGGTCGAGAGGTGTCCTCGAGCGATCCTCTTCGGCTCGGGGAAGCTCAGGAAGAAGCGGAGGAGGAGGAGGGTGAAGAGGACCATCCCCGCGAGCTGGATGTGGTCCCGAACGCCGTTCCAGCCTCCAAGGTTCGGTCCGGGCACGGCCAGTCCAAGAGCAAAGCCCATTGCGGCCAGCCGGGCCGCGTGGCTGGAGGGAATGAACAGGAAGGCCCAGACACCCGCCCAGAGGAAGGTGAGCACGACGAAGAGTCCTCCCAGCTGCATCCTCCGTACTCCGGAGGGGCGCTCCCGGTATCGGATCTCACCCGAGACCCGCTCTCCACCCCGCTCTACGGTCATGGTGAGAGTCTCCCCGGGCTTCCTGGCAAGGGAACGAGGCCAACGGGAGTACATCCCCAGCTCCTCCACCGGGATTCCCTCGACGCTCACCACTGAGTCCCCGGGGAGGAAGCCCGCCTCCTCCAGGGGGCCTCCGGGAGGGACGTCGGGGAGTGTGTAATCGTGCCAGAAGAGCGCATCGGTGTAACCCTCGCTCTCCCCGAATTGACCCGCCAGAGCATACAGGGAAATCGCCGAGGCCAGCACCACGATCCATCCCTTCCGCCGACTCGATCCGGACCTCTCCATGGTGTCCTCCGAAGTGTGATCTCTCCTCTTCACGGGTAGGTCAGTCCGCCTTCAGAGCCGTCGTGGGGCTGACCCTGCTGGCACGCCGGGCGGGTGCGAACGCAGCGATGGCGGATGCCGCCAGGAGCGCGAGTGTCACCCCCCCGAGGGTCACCGGGTCCAGGGGCCCGATTCCGATGAGGTATTGGGCCAGAAGACGAGCCAACAGGAGGGAGGCCCCCAGACCCACGAGCCCCCCTGCCAGGACGACTCCCATGCCGTCTCGCACCACCATGCGGATCACTTCTCCCTGGTCTGCCCCGAGGGCGATCCGGATCCCCACCTCCCGGGTCCGCCTCGAGGCAGAATAGCTCACGACCCCGTAGAGCCCGACGGTGGCCAGGGCCAGGGCCATGAGGCCGAAGGAGCCCAGAAGGAGGGCCCCCAGCCGGGGGAGGAAGAGGGAGAGGGAGATGTGCTCCGACATCGTCTTTGCCTGGACGATCACCAGCTCGGGGTCCGCTTCTCGAACCACCTGCCGGAGCGCCGAGACCAGGTCTTCCTGCCTCACCCCACCCCTGGCAACCAACCAGAGTTGTCCCGCGCGCCGCTGGAATTGCCTTCGAGGGAAGACGAAGAGTGGAGTAGGGTCCTCCCTCAGGCTCGCAACCTTCGTGGCCCGAACCACGCCAACCACCCGGAAGGTGGACCCCCAACCCTGGGGTCGCACTTCCTTTCCCAATGCCTCCTCACCGGGCCAGAACCGACGCGCCGCAGCCTGGTTCACCAGGACGACGGGCTCCGTGCCCTCCTGATCCTCCGTTGTGATTCCTCGCCCTTCCAGGACGGGGATCCCCATGGCGGGCAGAAACGCATCGTCCGCCGCCAGGTAATGCACCCGATGCGTCTCATGGCCCACCGGGGGATCCACTCCCGGAAGTGAGAAGTCCGCCTGCCAGGTGGCCTCTGACAGGGGGACCCCGTTGGAGACGCCCACCAATTCCGCACCCGGAAGGGCCCGTGCCAGTTCGACGAGGCCCTCCGCCGTCGCCTCCCACTCCTCCTTCGGCACCCCGCTCACCTCGAGATCCACCCAGATCAGCCCGGCCTCCCGGGTGTCGAATCCCGGATCCACGTTCTCCGCGGAATGGAAGCTCCGTACGAAGAGGCCGCCCACCACCAGGAGAATCGTGGAGATGGTCATCTGGATTCCCAACAACCCGCTTCGGGCCCCCGCGCGGGGTGGGTCGGCGGCGACGCCTCCCTGCTTCAGAGCTGGAGCCACGTCGGGTCTGGTGACCTGGAGGGCCGGCGCGAGGGCTGCCAGGACGCCCACGGTCCCCACCACGGCCAATGTGAACAGGAACACGTTCCCGTCCAGACGGGTGTCGATGTTCAGGGGAAGAGCCATGGGAGGGCGGAAGGCGGCCAGCAGGTCGAGGCTCCACCTGGCGAGGAGAAGCCCGGCGAAAGTGCCCAGGGCAACCATCGCCAGGGACTCGGTGAGAAGCTGTCGTACGACACGGTTCCGTCCGGCGCCCAGCGCGAGGCGGAGAGCGATCTCTCTCCTCCTGTCTATTCCCCGGGCCAGAAGGAAACCCGCGAGGTTGGTGCACGCCAGGAGCAGGACCAACCCGACGGCGGCGAGGAGGAGGATGGCCCCCGACATGAGGTAGGTGTCCAGGTCCGGCTGTATGGCCACGTCCGTGGACGGATGGAGGTGAAAGCTCCGGGACTCGTAGAGGTCCGGGAAAGCGGCCCTCAGACTCAGCGCCAGCCCGTCGGCCCTGGCCTGAGCCTGCTCCATGGTCGCACCAGTCCGGAGGCGGGCGATGATCTTCGAGCCCAGGGTCCCCCTCTCGGAGAGCTCTGGCCCCTCCACCTGCTCCCCGACCACGGTTCGCGCCATGGACATGGGAACGAAGAGATCGGTCTTGAATCCCTGAGCGGTGAGGCTCTCGAAATCCGAGGGCGCGACCCCGACGATGGTGAACGGAAATCCGGCCAGACGAAGCGGCCGGCCGAGGACACCTGGATCTCCGCCATACGACCCTTCCCAGAAGGCGTGACCGAGAATGACCACGGGGTTGCCCCCGGGCCCGAGGTCCTCTGCGGGGAGGAACCCTCGCCCCAATGCCATCTCGATCCCGAGGAGGGGGAAGAGGTTGGAGGTGACGGCCTCCACCAGGACCATCCTGGCGGCCCCTCCTTCCGTGACTCGGGATGCGGCCCCCCTGAAGGCGCCCACTTCCAGGAAGACGTCGTCCAACCTCCGGAGGTCCGAAAGATCCCTCTCGTAGGACGTGGCGTAGAGGGACTCACCTTCTACGGCGGAGTAGATGTGTACGAGGCGCTCGGGTGACCGGTAGGGACGGTCTCTCAGGAGGAGCCCGTTCACGACGCTGAAGACCCCGGTGTTGGCGCCAATGCCGATGGCAAGGGTGAGGACCGCGACGGTGGCGAAGACGGGTGTACGGCGAAGCTGCCGCAAGGAGTGGCGAGCGTCCTTGGCCAGGTCTTCAACACACCCAAGACCTCTCCCCTTCCGAAGCTCCTCCTTGACCCGCTCGGATCCACCGAACGCCAGGGCAGCCTGGCGCCGGGCTTCTCGGGGCGCCATTCCGGAGCGAAGGTTGTTCCGGACCTCCTCCTCCAGGTGGAAGCGGAGCTCTTCCTCCATCTCCTCCTCTACCGCTTCCCTCCGCAGGAGAAGGCGGAGCCGAAGCCGGAGACCCCGGAGTCGGTAGCGGAGATTCTGGAGTTGTTTCATGAGAGGGTCCTCTTCGTCCGGAACGGCGTCCCGCTCAGGAAAGGAGTCTCAGCTGGACTGGAGGATCTGCTCGACGGCCAGGGCGAACCGCCGCCATCGCCTCGACTCTCGTTCCACCTGGGCGCTGCCCAGCGGGGTGAGACGATAGTACTTGGCCCGTCTGTTGTTGTCGGTCCTTCCCCACTCCGACTCGATCCATCCCCGGAGCTCGAGGCGCTGCAAGGCGGGGTACAGGGACCCCTGGTTCAGCTGCAGGACCTCGTTGGAGATCTCCTGGATGCGCTGGCCGACCGCCCACCCGTGGTTCGGCCCCAGGGCCAATGTCTTGAGGATCAGAAGGTCCAGGGTCCCCTGGAGATACTCCGCCTGTGGGTTCTCGGTGCTCATCGCCCTCCACCTGCGGTTGAAACGCCGGCGCCGGCCATCGGTATCCCTCCCGGGAGCCGGTGTCCAGCGTGCAGCTCGGTTAAGGAATTGAGACTATTGTAGTCCATCGAGGGAAGAAGGTCAACAATATCTCCAAACATCTTTCATAGCAAAGGGTATTCTGAGTGCAGGAGAAGGAGATAATTATAGACAATCTACATGAAAGACTACCCAAGAGAACCGGATCGAGTCCGGATTCCAGGCCCCGGGCCCCGCATCCCCCCCCTCCGGCCCTTGTACAGAAACTGGGGAGGGCCGCCACTGCGGCGACCCTCCCCGGTTGTTCCT
>JASFRP010000391.1:0-4460 GCA_050114895.1 Gemmatimonadota bacterium | reverse complement strand
AACCTCTACGTGCTGGAGGGGTTGGTGCCGGAGATCCGGGTGTTCACTCCCGACGGGACCCTGATTCGCAGGATCGGGAAGCGGGGAGAGGGGCCGGGTGAGTTCCAGTCCGCGCCTCTCTTCGGCGTTGTGGGCGACACCGTCTGGGCCGTTGAGAACGGAGCCAACCGGATCACTCTGTTCGATCGGGAGGGCTACGTTCTCACAACGGGAAGGACCCAGGACGTCGTCGTGCCCCTGCCCACGGGATTCGGCTACGTCCTGCCCTGGAGAATGCGCCCCGACGGGAAGTTCACCAGCAAACTGGCCAGGATCGTGGGTATGGCCCGGGACACTCCGGGGAATGACGTGAGCCCGTCGGACAGCATCCCGGTACCGTTCGTCCTCTTCAACGCCAACGGAGCCGTGACGGACACGGTCGGCTGGGCCGGCCACCCGCCACCGCGCATGTGGCGGCCTCCGTCCCTGGCTGGACCGACACCGAAGATCATCGACGTGGGAGGGCGCCAGGCCTGGGTCCCCAGCCCCCCCACGCCGCTTCCACTGTGGCTCACAGTTCTGGACGGTTACATCACGGTGGAGACACCCATGCCCGGACCTGGGCAGGAAGGGGTCGTCTCGGTGACGAGGATCGGCCTCCACGGTGACACGGTCTATACTCGGGACTTCCGTTATCCCCCGGCCCCCTACACCTCCGAAGATCTGGACTCCATCGCGGTGTGGGCCGCTCGGGGAGAACCGGGAGGGATGGCGCCCTATATGCCGGGACAGGGTCCCCCCTCCGATTGGGAGGTGGTTGCGCGGCACCTCCGGGGCGCCATGGAGTTCCCCGAGTATCAGCTTCCGTTCGAGTACCCGTGGCTGGCCCAGGACGAGGGAATCTGGATGCGCCGGACCGAAGAGGGCAGCTCGAGTACGGTACGTTGGGCGCTCCTGGACCCGCAGGGCCGACCCCGGGGCCAACTCCGGCTCCCCCGAAACCTCAGAGTCATCTGGAACCGTGGAGACACGTTCTGGGCCGTGGAACCTGACGAGTACGAGGTGCCATGGGTGGTCCGCTTCAGGATCCGCCCTGGGGAGTAACCGTCCTCGGGGAAGGCCGTCGAGGCTTCCCTGTCCTCTCCGCCGGCGGTCCTCCGCATCTCCGGGGGAGCGACGAAGGCGCCGTCCTCTCCCTGAAGCGGTGGAGTACCAATGTCATTGAGTAAGGCTATCAAGAGAGTCAGCCCCGAGTCTCTCTTCCTGGTATCGGCAGCGCTGCTGTGCACTGCGGAGCTCTCGATCCTCGCCGACCCGGGATATTGGGCAAAGGCGGCTGTGGTTGCTCCGGCGGTGATGGCGGACCTGGCTCTGGGGATGCCGTTCCTGGGCTACCTCTTCCTGGTCAGGAACCGACGGTTTGAACGCTCCATCCTCCTGCCTCTCTTCATGGTGGGAGCCCTCCTCGCCCGATGGTGGATTCCCGCGAGCCACCAGCGGGCGTCTCTTCCTTTGAGTTGGTCCTTGGTGGCCCTGGAGGGAGGTCTCCTCGTCTTCCTCGGGATTCGGGCCCGGCGGATCCGTGCGATCTATCGGGCTGAGCTCAGACGCCGGCACCATAAAGCGGATGCTCTTCGCATCGCCTTCTCTGAGGTGCTGGGGCGCCGTCTCGGCGGAGCCGTATTCACGGAGGGCGCAGCCGTCGGGTTTGCCCTCTTTGCCTGGGGTCGGGCTCGGGCCCAACACTCCGGCGGCACCCTCTTCCCGAGCTTCCGGCGAAATGCCTATCCAGCCGTCATCCTGGCGCTTCTCATGGCCGTCCTGGTCGAGACCCTGATAGTCCACCTCCTCGTTGGCCTTTGGAGCGTCCGAGTTGCCTGGATCCTGACGGCCCTCGGCGTCTACACCATGTTCTGGCTCGTAGGTGACCTGAATGCGGCACGATCGATCCAGACCCTGGCCACCAACGAGGGAATCCACCTGCGAGCGGGGTTGCGGTGGCAGATGGATGCTCCCTGGTCCGACGTGGCGGGGTTCCGGGAAGGGGAGCCGGAGGAGGGGTGGGTGAAAATGACGATGATGGGAGCTCCGGATTTCTGGATCGAATTCCGGGAGCCCCTCGTGGTCCGGGGAATCCTCGGGATCGAGCGCCGGGTCAGATTCGTGGGCCTCGCGCCGGACGATCCGGAACGGTTTCAGCGACTGGTGACGGAACGAATCGGCGGCGGTGTCGTCGGTCCCGGGTGATCAACCCCGCAATCAGAAAAGGGAAGAAGCAGCCCCAACCAGATCCCTGGACTTCACCGTGGCCACACCCTGCGAGGGCGGTTGGCTTCTTCGGCCCTGACCTCGACGGTTCGGATGAGGGTGGCTTCCCCGACCTGAAGCGTGATGCGGTAGACTCCCGGCGCCACGCGTCGGCTGCGCTGCTGCTCGGATGCGGTCCCACCGGCAGTTCCCGCCGCCTGCGCCGCATCCGTCTCCAGATCCCACTGGACCCGGTGCATTCCCCCGGAGCCTGGCCCGGTGAGCGAACGGACGACCCTGCCCGAGGAGTCCTGGAGAGTCAGGCGCGCTTCGCCCCCGATATCCTCCGCCAGGTAATACGTGAGGGCCACGCCATACGGGGGGTTCTCGCCCCGGAAGAACAGATCGCCGTTGATCTCCTCAACGCCACTACCGTGGGTGTAGCGGATGTTGTAGGCGACGGCCGGATCGGGCTGGAAGAGGAACGCAGAGCTCTCCAGCGCCTCCTCGAGCTGCCCCAATGGCGAGATGTCCACGATCCAGATGGCCCGGCCGAAGGTGCCCACCACCAGATCGCGGTCCCGCCGCTGGATCGCCAGGGAGCGCACGCCGGTGTGGGGGAAATTCCCCTTCCACCGGACCCAATGACCCCCTCCGTTGATGGAAACGAAGAGCCCGGCCTCCGTGCCCACGTAGAGGACGCGGGGGTTGGTGGGGTCCTCGCGGATGACGTACGTAGACCCCCAGCGAGGGAGGTCGCCGGTGATGTCGGTCCAGGTCGCGCCGAAATCGGTGGTCTTGAAGAGATAGGGTGCGGGGTCGTCCCGGTAATGAAGATCAAAGGCCACGTACGCCGTCCCAGCGTCCGCACCCGACGGCTCGATCTTCGAAACGAACCCCTCGGAGTGGTCACCAGCCGGCAGGTTCGTGTCCACCCGCGCCCATCGCGTTCCCGAGTCCCTCGACACGTGGATGAAGCCGTCGTCCGAGCCGGCCCACAGGACCGTGTGAGCGACGGGAGATTGGGCCAGGGAGAAGAGCGCTCCGTAGCTGTGGTAGCCCTCCCCGACCTCCGGAAAGGGGTCGTCCTGTTGTCTGGACAGATCGGGGCTGATGACCTGGCACAGGTGTTCGGCGTACCCGGCCGGTGTGGTGGAGAGGATCCGGCAGCGGAATACGTACTGTGACCCTAGATAGAACGTGTCGGGGTCGTCCAGGTCCAGGATCATGGGAGGGGACCAATCCCAGCGGAGCGGCGAGACCCCGAGTGTCCGGGCCAACTCCTGGCTGGGCTGGAGCTCCGTCCGGGCCCACGTCCGCAGGTCGAGACGGGACGTGTTTCCGTTGTTCTCGACCATGTAGATGACGTTGGGATCGCGGGGGTCCGGGTGAATCGCCATGCCGTCTCCGACCCATCGGACTTTGAGCCAGTCGGCATCCGTGATTCCCTCGTTGTCGTACGTCCGGCTCGGGCCCGTCCACGAACCCGTGTCCTGCATTCCGCCATACACCCAGTACGGCTCCAAATCGTCGGTGGACACCTCGTAGAACTGGGCGATGGGCAGGACTCCCTGGACCCAGCTCGTTCCACCGTCCACGGAGAAATGCACTCCGCCGTCGCCGCTGAGGACGATCCGGTTCGAGTCGTTCGGGTCGATCCAGAACCCGTGGAGATCGTCATGCACGTGCTGCATGTTGTGCCGCACCCAGGTGGTGCCCCCGTCGTCGGATCGCCAGAGCAGGAGATCTCGCACCCAGAGACGTTGGTCGTCGCTGGGATCCACCGCGAACTTGGTGTAGTAGGTGCGCGAAGGGAGCTTTGGGCTGAGGCGTCGCCAGGTGGCCCCGCCGTCGTCCGACCGGAACATCCCGCCCGAAGTGCTGGTGCGTCGTGAAACCCGTCCTGCGAAGTCCTCGGGCGCATTCGAGCCAGGCGGGGGTGTTCCCCCTTCTCCCGACATGATAAACGCGTAGAGACGGTCAGGTCTCTGCTGGGAGATGCCCAGCGTGATCTTGCTGAGAGGTTCGTCGGGCAGACCCACGGTCAGACGAGACCAGTGGGCCCCGGCGTCCACCGTCTTGTAGATCCGGCTGCCCGGACCCGCCTCCCGGGCCTCCGCACCCCCCGACCGCATCCGCTGCCAGGTGCTGGCGTAGAGCACGTCCGGATCTCGGGGATCCATCTCCAGGTCCACGGCGCCGCTCATGTCATCCACGTAGAGGACCTTCGCCCA
>JASFRP010000390.1:0-4461 GCA_050114895.1 Gemmatimonadota bacterium | reverse complement strand
CCCGCCACCGCCGCACTGCTCTTCTGGAAGCCGTGGTGCAGGACGTTCGGTACCTCCTGAGGGGGCTGGCCCGGACCCCGGGGTTTACCGTGGCCGTGGTTCTGACCCTTGCCCTGGGCATCGGCGCCAACGCCACCATGTTCGGCATCATCGACCGTCTTCTTCTGAGTCCTCCCAGTGGCGTGGCGGATCCCGAATACGTAGCCCGGCTTCAGATCGACCGCGTATCCCCCTTCACCGGTGATCGGGGGATATGGTCCTATCTCACCTTCCAGGATTACCAGGATTTCCTGGAGGCCGGAGGCCTGGAAGCGGTGGGCGCCTACGGGAGCGAGAGCGTAATCCTGGGCCGGGGCGAGGAGGCCGAACGGGTGAACGCCGTCTTCGTCACGGCGTCTTTCCTCAGGGTCCTGGGGGTCCAACCCGTCCTGGGCCGGTTCTTCGAAGAGGCTGAGGCCCAGGCCGGCACCTCCCGGGTAGCGGTCCTGAGCTACGGCCTCTGGCAGAGGCGCTACGGAGGGAGCCGGGACGTCCTCGGACGGACCCTCTCGGTGGGGAACGGGAGCTACACCGTGGTGGGGGTGGCCCCGCAGGGGTTCAACGGCGTGGACCTGGAGCGGGTGGATCTCATCCTCCCGATTCATGCCTACACGGTCCACACGGGATCCGACCGCTGGGTGGCTTCCCGGGGATATTACTGGCTCCAGGCCGTGGCCCGCCTGGCGCCCTCCGCTTCACGGGTGGCCGTCGCGGAGGAGGCCACGGCCCTCCACCGGAACGGCCGCCGGGAATACATCGACCGGGGGAGTTATCCGGAAGAAGCCAGTGTCGTCCTGGGTCCCCTTCAGGCGGCCCTCGGGCCAGAGGCCCCTGGGGAGGTGAAGGTGTCGTGGTGGCTGGCGGGAGTGACTCTCATTGTGCTCCTCATCGCATGCGCCAACGTGGCCAACCTCCTTCTGGCCCGTGGAGCGGGGCGGCAGAGGGAGTTGGGGATCCGGGTCGCCCTGGGGATCTCCCATCGTCGGCTCGTGGGGCAGCTCCTCTCCGAGAGCGTGATCCTGGCGGGGACGGGAGGTGTCGTGGGTCTGGCCATGGCCTACTGGGGAGGGGCAGTCCTGCAACGGGTCTTTCTGCCCGACGTGCCCTGGGCCGACTCCACTGTGAACCACCGAGTCCTCCTCTTCACCCTGGTCCTGGCGGTGGTTACGGGCCTCCTGGCGGGAACGGCCCCGGCGTGGAAGGGGGCTCGCGGTGGGGTGGTGGGCGCCATGAAGGGAGGGGGGTGGGGAGGCAGCGGACGTCGGTCCAGGGGTCAGGCGGCTCTCCTCGTCACCCAGGCTGCCCTCTCCCTGATCCTCCTGGTGGGTGCGGGGCTCTTCGTTCGGAGCCTGCGCCAAGCCCAGAAGCTGGACATGGGGTTCGATCCGGAGGGCCTGGTGGTGGCCCGGCTGTCACTGGACGGCGAATGGGAGCCGAAAGCCAGGCTGGAGCTGGCCCAGCGAGCCGTCGCTCGGCTGGAAGCCCTCCCGGGGGTGATGGCGGCCGGGACCGCCAACCCGGGACCCTTCGCGGGGATGTGGGCCCTCGACTTCTTCGTGCCGGGGATGGATTCCATTCCGGCTCCCCCGTTGATGGGGCCCTTCATCATGGGGGTGAGCCCCGGATACCTCCCGACCCTGGGTGCTCGCCTCCAGGAGGGGCGCCTGTTCACCGATCAGGAGGCGGCGTCCGGCGCACGGGTCGCCGTGGTGACCCGGAACATGGCCCGGGGACTGTGGCCCACCGAATCTGCTCTTGGGAAATGCT
Organism: Gemmatimonadota bacterium; assembly: GCA_050114895.1. Classification (GTDB taxonomy): domain Bacteria; phylum Gemmatimonadota; class Gemmatimonadetes; order Longimicrobiales; family Gaopeijiaceae; genus JASFRP01. The sequence goes on along the minus strand of JASFRP010000390.1, from coordinate 2,655 downwards.
TCAAACTGAATGAGCCCGACAATCCCTGTTGGGAAGTCGTGGGAGTGGTGGAGGACGGCTACCTGAGCCAGATCACGGAAGGGATGCCCTGGCAGTACTACCTGCCCTTCGGGACCCCGGCCCTGGAGCTGGGGATGTACCCGGAAGTCCTGATGATCCGGGCACGAGGGGATCCGTCGAACCTCCTTCAAACGCTGAGAGTTGAGCTCAGAGGATTGGATCCCGGGGTGCGTTTCGCCCACGTCCAGCTTCTTCAGAACCTCATTGACCCCCAACTCCGCTCCTGGCGTCTGGGGGCCACTATGTTCTCCCTCTTCGGGATCCTGGCGCTCCTGGTCGCCTCCGTGGGGTTGTACTCGGTGCTGGCGTTCAATGTGGCCCGACGCACCCGTGAGTTGGGGGTTCGGCACGCTGTGGGAGCCTCCAGAGGGCACATCGTGGGAATGGTGGTCCGAGAATCGGTGGGGACGACGGGGGTGGGAGTGGTCGTGGGCCTGGTTCTGGCCGTCATCGCCGGCGGGAAGCTGGGGCCTCTCCTCTTCGAGACCTCCCCCCGGGACCCGGTGGTCATCGGTGGGGTGGTGGGTGCCCTCCTGCTGGTGGCGGTGGTGGCCGGGGCCCTGCCGGCCCGATCGGCTTCCCGGGTGGACCCGATACAGGCCCTGCGGTCGGACTGATGGATCGGCCGGGGGGGGCGGCGGCGCTCCCCTGTGTTGAGGCCGCCTCCACCCCAGCTGGCCGGTGTGCAGAGCTCCTCTCCTCTTCCCGGCGACTTCAACTCGCTGGGGTTGCCGCCAGCACCGACTCCGGCGTGAAGGGCATGGTGAAGAGCCGGGCGCCGCAGGCGTCGTAGATGGCGTTGGCGAGCACGGCCCCGATGCACACGATGGCCGGCTCACCTCCTCCCTGGGGCGCCAGCTCGTCGTTGGGAACGAGGACCGTCTGGATCTCCGGGAGATCCGAGAACTTGGGTAACTGATACGTGTCGAAGTTCCGGTCCAGGATGTCACCACCCTGGAACCGAATGTGCTCCTTGAAGGCGTACCCCAGCCCCATGGTGATGCACCCCTCCATCTGCATGGTGGCACCCATGGGATTCACGACGATGCCCATCTCCTGGGCGCAGAGCATACGGTCGACACGGACGTTCCCCGTGCCCTCGTCGACACTCACCTCAGCCACATGGGCCACGTAGGTGCCAGCGTCGAGCCCGCAGGCGATGCCGAGACCCCGCCCGCTGGGGGCCGGGGCCGCCTTCCAGTCGGCCAGCTCCGCCACGGCCTCCAGAACGCTCCGTAGCCGCGAATCGGTAGCGTTGCGGAGCCGGAATTCCATGGGATCGATGCCCGCGTCGGCGGCCATGATGTCGATCTGCGACTCCCGTGCGAAGGTGTTGGAGTTGGCGCCGGGGGCCCGCCACGAGCCTGTGGCGAAGGGGTGGACACCGCGCGCAGAGTGTGAGACCACGGCCGCGTTGGGCACATTGTACAGGACCTCGGCGCCGCGGGTCCCCGCCATGTATACGTGATAGTCCCAAAGCTGTATGCGCCCCGCCCCGTCGATCCCGGACCGCACCTTCACCACGGCTGCAGAGTGAAAAGTGTCGTAGAAGAACTCCTCTTCCCGCGTCCACATGACCTGGACCGGACGCTGGGTGATCCATGCCAGCCGGGCCGCCTCCGCCACCTGTCCCCCCGAGGACTTCCCGCCGAACCCTCCACCCACGTACGGGGTGATGACCCTTACTCTTTCCTGGTCGATCCCCAGCGCCTGGGCTACGCGACCCTGCTCTCCGAAGGGGCTCTGCGTGGAGGCCCAGACGGTGATGCGGTCCCCCTCCCGAGAGGCCGTGGCCGTATGCGGTTCCATTGGAGCATGGGCCAGATAGCCGTCTCGGTAGGTGCTCTCGAAGATCCTGGTGGAGGCTCTCTCCCCGGCTTCCAGGCTGCCCGCCTCGTGGCCCGTCCGCCCGGTAGGTGCAGCCTCCACCATGTAATCCCAGATGGATTCATCGTTCACTGCAGGCTCGGGCACCGCCCATTCGGCCTCGATGAGGCCGAGGGCCCGGTTGGCCACCTCCCGGTCCTCGTGGAGGACGGCCACAAGCCCATCCTGGTTCACCACGGTAACTCCCGACACCGCCTCCGCAGCCGAGGTGTCGACGCTCTCCAGCGTGGCTCCGTGAGCCGGCGGGCGCAGCAGGCGAGCCCGTAGCATGCCGGGAAGGCGGATGTCTCCGGCGTATTTCGCCGTGCCGGTAACCTTCTCCCTGGCGTCGAGGCGCAAAGGAGAAGTGCCCATGACCGTGAAGTCCTGAACGGCACGGAGCACTGCCTCCCGGTCCAGCGTCTTCTGGATTCTCCGGCCCCTCGCCAGTTCAGCGTACGTCACCTGCCCCTCTCCCCCAACCACGGAGACGACGCCGTCTTCTACCTCGAGACGGTCGGTCGGCACCCCGAGGCGTTCCGAGGCCAGCTCCAGGAGGACTTCACGGGCCTTGGCACACCCGGCCCGCAGCGCCGGCCCGAAGACCCGCGTGGTGAGGGAGCCCCAGGTTCCCGCATCCCAGGGACAGAGGTCGGTATCCCCCAGCACCATGTCGACGGCATCCAGAGATACGCGCAGTTCTTCCACTGCCATCTGGGCCTGGGATGT
>JASFRP010000389.1:0-4465 GCA_050114895.1 Gemmatimonadota bacterium | reverse complement strand
GCCCTGGAAGGGCCGTCCGTAAAACAGCCGACTTCGCCGGACCAATCAAGGAAGCACCGCCATGAACGCGCCACGATGGAGCATCATTCCCCTGACCATCGCCCTTCTGGCCGGCGGTCCCCTGGGCTGCGACGGGGACCCGGCCGCGGTGGGGAAGAACGCCACGGTTCGCGTCCTCCTCACCGACGCGCCGTCGGATTACATCGGGTCAGCCCTCGTCGACATCGGCCAGGTCCAGATCATCCCCGCCGGGGAAGGGGGTCCCATCACTCTCTCAGAGGACGGCACGGACGGCCTCATCGATCTCATGGACCTCCGGGACGCCGCCACCACCCTCCTGGCTGAGGGGGTCGTCGAGCCGGGGACCTATCATCAGCTTCGGCTCATCGTCGAACAGGCCCGCGTCGTCCTCGCCGGTGAGGGGGAAGACCAGTACCTCTTTCCGGACGGTCGACCCGATCAGGACATGAAGGTCCCCAGCGGCGCCCAGACGGGCCTCAAGCTGAATCTCAAACCGGCAGACGCCGGCCAGGACGGGGACGCTGAGGGCAGCGACGGAGGAGTCGAGATCGTTCCGGGAGAAACCGTCCTGATCCTGGACTTCGACGTGAGCCGGAGCTTCGTGATCCAGGGGAACCCCGAGACCCCCGCCGGGATCAAGAGCGTGCACTTCAAGCCCACCCTCCGAGTGATCGTTCAGGACGGCTCCGGCAGTATCTCGGGGACGGTGTCCACGGCCCTTTCAGCGGAACTGGTGAAGGGCCTCACCGTTACCGCCACGCCGGAGGTGGACACCTTCTTCGGTGAGTACCAGACCCAGTCGGCCCAGGCCGTCACCGGGGAGGACGGGAAGTACACGATTCCCTTCCTGGTGCCCGGCTCCTACACGGTTTCGGTGACTCCTCCGGAGGGGTATGCGGCGACCCCCGCAAGCTCGGCGGTGGACGTTGATCCCGCCGAGAGCGAAGGGAACATCGACTTCGCCATCGTGAACACCGGCTAGCGCTCCGCCCTCCCGGCCACCCTCCCGTCTCCCTTGAACTCGGCGGCGGGTGTTACGATCTTTAACATGATTAATGAGATCGCCGCCCCGGGTCCACGCGACTCTGGGGGACGAGGAGGCGATGTCTGAGGTCCGGGCCGATGAGGCCCAATCCTCCTGCTGGATTCCGCCGCCCAACAGGCCGGGTTCCCGTATCCTTCGGCCCGGCGGACTGCGGTCTGTTGCAGGAGGCTATCTGCGATGTGATCCCACCCTGTTTTGACCCGACTTTCCATCATTGCCCGTGAGGATGACCGAGTCCCCACTGGACCCGTCTCGAGTCAGCGGAGGGAACCATGTTGAACGTTCCAACCATCTACGAGCCGGTGATCCGGGTTTGTCCGAAAGATCACGACTTCGGTAAGGTGCAGGTCGGACGTCAGGCCACTGCCACCGTCACCATCATGGACTGTGACGGCTGTCACCTGCACATCTCCGATATCCATCTGGGGGATCGCACCGACGCCGCCTTCAGCATCCCCGACCTTCCCTTTCTCCCGACGGTCGTGCCGTCGGAGAGCTCCATGAGTCTGCACATCGCCTTCTGCCCCAGGCGGAAGGGGTGCGTTTCGGGGTGCGTGGAAATCGCCAGCGATGATCCGGTCAAGCCGTTGGCGTGTGTGATCCTTCACGGCGCAGGCGTCTGATCCGGCGGAGCTGCGGCCCCGTGCCGCCCGCGCCGGCGACGCGGCACAGGAGGCCCCACCGGGCCTCCCATGTCCGGCTTGCCGTCCGGGGCGTGGACACTCGCGTCCCTTCCCTCTAGTCTTCACCGGCCCATTCGCATCTTCCCACGGAGCGCCCCGGCCGGTGACGAGAGAGAATCAGGTTCAGAGGCAGCTCACCCGGGCCCGCCGCAACGTCGGTCGGGTGAGGGGCCGGCTCAGGCGTCTCGGCCGGACGCAACACCTGCGCCTTCTCCTGCTGGCGGCGGTGGTCGGGGTGGTGGCGGGGCTGGGGGCCATCGCCGTCCAGGAGATGATCTCCCTCATACAATGGGTGTTCTGGGGATCCCGCGGGGACATCCTTCAATCCGCCGCAGGTACCGCGGGGTGGCGCATCGTCCTGGTGCCGGCCCTGGGGGGCCTTCTGGTGGGCCCACTGGTGTGGTTCCTGGCCAGGGACGCCTCGGGCCACGGAGTCCCGGAAGTGGTGCAGGCCCTCCTCATGCGGGGCGGGAGGATCAGGGGGAGGGTGGCCGTGGTCAAGGGCGTCGCCGCCTCCCTGACCCTCGGCTCCGGGGGAAGCGCCGGGCGGGAGGGCCCCATGATCCAGATCGGGGCTTCCCTGGGCTCGGTCATCGGACAGTGGACCGGCCTGGGGGAGGAGGGCATCCGGACCCTGGTGGCCGCCGGGGCAGCGGGGGGGCTGGCGGCGGCCTTCAACGCACCCATCGCCGGGTCCCTCTTCGCACTGGAGGTCGTGCTGGGAGACTTCGCCATCGCGTCCTTCTCTCCGGTGGTGATGGCGGGAGTGGCCGCCACTGTGGTATCCCGAGCCGCCTATGGTCCCGCCCAGGTCTTCGACATCCCCCGGTACGCGGTGGAATCGGCGGCGGAGTTCCTCCCGTACGCCCTCCTGGGACTCCTGGCGGGGTTCGTTGCGGTGGCCTTCACCCTCTTCCTCTATGGACAGGAACGGGCCTGGGAGCGGCTCTCGCTCCCGCCGTGGTTCAAGCCCGCCGTGGGCGGTCTGGTGGTGGGGGTGGTGGCACTCGCCTTTCCCGAGATCCTCGGAATCGGCCACCTGGCCATGGACCGCATGCTGGAAGGGGAGCTGGGACTCGGACTCCTCCTGGCCCTGGTGGTGATGAAGCTCGTGACCACCTCCCTGACCCTGGGCTCCGGGGGCTCCGGCGGGGTCTTCGTCCCCTCCCTCTTCGTGGGCGCCGCCCTGGGGGGCGCCCTGGGAACGGCCGTGGGGCAGTGGGCACCGTTTCCCCACGGTGGCCCCGGGGCCTACGCCCTGGTGGGCATGGGCGCTGTGGTGGCCGCGACCTCCCACGCTCCCCTCACGGGGATCGTCATCATGTTCGAGCTCACGGGGGATTACGAGATCATCCTCCCCGTCATGATGACCTGTATCCTCTCCACCGTTGTGGCCTCCTCCCTCAAAGAGGAGTCCATCTATACCCAGAAGCTCAAGTGGAAGGGGATCTCCCTCAGGCAGGGCCGGGAGGAGAGCATCCTTCGTCACCTGCGGGTGGAGAGCGTCCTCCGGCGGGACTTCGATTCTTTCCCGGAGTCTTCCACGCTTCCGGCCATTCTGGCGGATGCGCTGAAGAGCACCCACACGACCTTTCCCGTCCTGGGACCGGAGGGAGAGCTGTCGGGGGTGATCCGGGTCCAGGATCTCCACCAGGCCTTGGACGATCGCGGGGCTCTGGAGTCGGTGGTGCTGGCTGCCGACCTTGCGACCCCCTCCCGGGGCGTTCGTCCGGACGCCACGCTGGAGGAGGCGCTGGAGAGCCTTACCGAGACGGGCGCCGACCTCCTTCCCGTCGTGGAGGATTCCGGGCGCGTGGTGGGGGTGGTCCTGGCGGCGGACGTCATGGAGCGATATTCGCACGAGCTACGGAAGCTCCGCCTGGCCTCCACCATCGCCAGCCGACGGACCTTTTCCGTGGAGACGGACGGGATGGAGCTGGGCCACGGGATGCGGCTGGCCGAGGTGGAGGTGCCTCCCAGCCTGGAGAATCGGACCCTCCGAGAGGCGGAGCTGAGGGCTCGGTTCGGCATCGAGGTGCTCTACCTCCTGAAGGGGCCGTACAGCATTCGGAAGCTCGCGGCCCCCGGGCTCGTCCTGGAGGCTGGAGACCGCATGGTCATCCTCACAGAGGCCTCCTCTCTCCAGACTTTCAGAGAGCGCACGGCCGCCCGCGTCACGCCGTCTTCTCTCCGTCCTTGAAGCCCGCTTGCCGGAGGCGGCCCCAGGGTGTAGTTCTCCTCAGGTTCTTGCGCCCGCGGCAGGGGAAGCCACCTAGCGCCGCGGACAGACTCGAGATCGGGATCGCACCGCCATGCCCATCGTGACCATCTCCAGGGGTTCGGGAAGTGGGGGTCTCATGCTGGCCACCGAGGTGGCCGAGCGCCTGGGCTACGAGGCGGTGAGTCGAGAAGACCTCGTCGCCGAAGCGACCGGGTTCGGGGTGAGTGAGGAAGAGCTTCGCGAGGCCCTCCTCAAGCCCCCCGGGCTCTGGAGCCGTTTCTCGCGGCAACGCAACCGCTACCTGGCCTTCGTGCAGGCGACCCTGTGCAAGCGGGTCCAGAAGGGAGGCGTGGTCTACCACGGGAATGCCGGTCACCTGCTCCTGCCGGGCATCGCCCACGTCCTCTGCGTCCGACTCATCGCCCCCGTGGCCTTTCGCGTGAAGAATCTCCGGGAGCGGTCCGGCATGGACGAGGACGAGGCCCTCGCCCACAT
>JASFRP010000388.1:0-4485 GCA_050114895.1 Gemmatimonadota bacterium | reverse complement strand
TCCCTTGTACCTTTCCGCGAGGATGAGGGTGTGGTGCTTCAACTGGGGATACTGCCTCCTGGTTCCCAGGTAGAGGAGAAAGCAACTCATCGTGAACTCTGTCCTCTCGATCTTGCGATCGGTCCATCGCCGCCGGTGTACGGGATCGATGAGGTGCTTGTAGGTGTGCCCCACATCGGCATTGCTGATCACCACGTCGGCAGGGAAGAACACCCCGTCGGCCTCGACACCAATGGTCCTCCCCTCTTCCACCCGGATCCTGGAGACCTCCGTGCTGGTTTTGATGGTTCCCCCCAACTCCTGAAAGAGCCTCCCCAAGGCCTCCACCAAAGAGTACATCCCGCCCCGAGTGAACCACACGCCCCCCTCTCGCTCGAGGAATGGGATCATGAGGTAGATGGCGGGGGTGGAGAAGGGGTTTCCCCCCACGAAGAGCGGATGGAAGGAATAGAGGAATCGATGCCGGAAGTCTTGAAAGTACCGGTTTACGAAGGTCGTGACGGGCCAATACGCCCTCAGCTTCGCCATCCGGGGGAGGAAACCCAGCATCCTGCCCAGTCTGTCGAACGGCCTCGAGCCCAGCCGATCCCCTATGACGGCGTCGAAGATGGGTCGGACCTCCTCCATGAAGGCGTCGAACCGGGCCGCGTCCCGAACATTGAACCGGCCCATCTCTTCCTTCATGCGGACCGGATCTCCGACGTAGTCCAGGTGAGTTCCGTCGTGGAAATAGACTCGGTAATAAGGGTCCAGCGGGATCAGGTCGACGTAGTCTTGTAGCCGCCGCCCCGCTGCCTTGAACACGGAGTCGATGATCTGGGGAGCCGTGACCAGGCTGGGCCCCATGTCGAAGACGTATCCCCGGTCTCTGATCTGGTAGGCGCGGCCCCCGATCTTCTCTCGCTTCTCCAGGATCGTGACCCTCAGCCCGGCGGCTTGGAGTCGGATGGCCAGAGCCAACCCTCCGAATCCGCTTCCGATGATGACGGCCGTCCGGCCCTCTGGAGGCTCCGCACCGTGGGTGGCCTGTGGAAACGAGTCTCTTTTCGAAATATTCATCTTGTTTCTGGTGTGTCTTCCGTGGCCCGGGGCAAGGGTGGCTCGGAGCCGGGCCACGGGCTCCTCTCCATCGAGTCCTCCGACGCGCTCGCGTCCCCGAGGGCGGCTTCGAGCCTCATCTGCTCCTCCCGATCGGGATCTCCGTTCTCCAGGACGAATCGGATGGCCGCGCGGTAGACGGGGCCAGAGAACCCATCGCTCCCCCTCGGAAGCACCTCGGTCAGGACGCGGAGATCTTCCTTCACCGATTTGTCCCTCTCGAGGAAGAAGGGGAGGTAGAAACAGCTCATCAGACGGAGGTATCGGATCACGGGGTCGTCGGGTGCCTCCTCCACGAGACGGTCGAGGACGGAGACCCCGCGCCGAAAGTACTTCAGTTTGTTGGGGGGCCAGCGGGAATGCTTGGCCCGGACCACCTCCAGGGCCCCGGCCAGTGCGTTCACGTGCAGAGCGTCCGACAGCTCCGCTCCCGCGAGAGTGTCGGCCAGAGCCCGCGCGGGCTTCTCCCAGGCCTTCTCCTCTACGCTGAGGAAATAGAGGGCCCATAAGCGCTCCATCTCCATCGTGTGGGTAAGGCCCGGGAAGTCACCCTCCGATCCCGACTCCAGGGCCGCCAGCCTCCTCCGGGCCCAGTCGTGGAGTTCCTCCCGCTCTTCTTCCGCCATGATCCTGGCGTCCCGGTCGATCTCCTGGGCCGCCAGTCCCGGGAGGTCGGCGCCTGTCCGAGTGGGGGGCGCAAGGATCAGAAGACCGCCTATTCCCATCGAGAGGATGGCTCGGAGCATCAGGCCGTCGCCTCCTGCCCGTCTTTCAGGTGGGGGGGTGGGGTTCCTCTCTGGCCAGCCCTACTTCTCTCCGTGTTCTTCTTCAGGAGGGAAAGCTCCAGGAGGGCCCCGGCGGCGAGCAGTGCCTTTCGGAGGGGGGAGGTCCCGGCCCGTCGAGTGAGGTTGTCGTACCCGTTCCTGCGGATCTCCTGGTGGATCCCCTGGTATGCGCGGGCCGCCACGGCAACGGAGCGCTGGAAGAACTCCGGCAGAGCTGGGATGGCCTGGAAAGCCGCCGTATAATCGGCGTCGGCCTGTGCCATGAGGTCCTCCAGGAGCCTCCGGTACCCCGGGAACATGGGAGAGCCCTCCCGGGCTTTCGCCTCCAGCAGGTCCCGATCCACTCCGTACCGATTCAGGTGATCCAGGGGGAGATAGAGGCGACCCGCTTCGAGATCCTCCCCGACGTCCCGGAGGATATTGGTGAGCTGCATGGCATGCCCCAGAGCGAAGGCCCGGTCCAGGACCCACGGATCGCGGACCCCGAAGAGCTCTGTGAGCCATCCTCCCACCACCGACGCCACTCGATAGGAGTAGACCCTCAAGGCCTCGAGGGTCTCGAAAGTCAGGGGTCGGACGTCCATCCGCACTCCCTTTACCAGGTCCTCCACATAGTCGAAGGGCACCTGGTGCCTTCGAGCCGTTCCCATGACCTCATCCAGGAAGGGAATCCCGGATCTCTCGTTGCCGTATGCAGTCCTGGCCAGGCGCAGCCAGGCGTCCAGGCGGGACTCCAGAACATCGGCAGCCACTCCTTCGGCCTCGTCCACCAGATCGTCGGTAAAGCGGCAGAATGCGTATACGCCGGCCACTTTCTCCAGTGCATCCCTGGGGAAGAGCCGAGCCGCGAACCTAAACGTCCTGGCGTGCCGCGCGAAATACGAGAGACGGGCCTCCGCGTGGGCGAGGGGCGCCGCCGCCGATGCCAGGAACGCCTCGATCTCCAGGGCCTCGGGGGATGGCTCGGGGGATGCTGGTCCCGTCCGCTCCGTGAGCCGAGGGCTGACCGAGAGCCTCGGCACCCTGGAGGAGAACCGGCCGACCTCGTCGGCGGTGGACCGATCAAGCTGCTGAATCCATCCGTCCAATACCGTGCCCAGGAGATCTGGGGTGAGCCCCTGGGCCCTGAGCCCGGAGAGGATGTCCCCCACCTCACCCCCCATCTTCAGCACGCCCTCTTCCATGGGGGACGGCTCACCCCCGGCCCCAGGGGTGAAGAGGCGAGCCAGGACCTCGCCCTCGTCGACCTCGAAATGGGAGGTGTTGATGAGCCCCAACGGCCAGGTCCATTTACGTTGACGAAAATCCTGGAGCGGAACCTTCCCACGGTTTGCCACAGGGCAGTAATCCAGAAAGTCGTCCACCATCTGGTACATGCATCCCAGGTGGGCGCCGATGGCACCCACGGCTTCGGGGGATCCGATGCCCAGTAGACAGGGGGCCAGGGAGAAGACACTCCTGAAGAGCTCCCCCGACTTCCCGGTGATGATGCGGCGGTACTCCGCCTCGCCCAGGATCCCGCCCTGGGCGCTCTCCTGGGCGATCTCCCCAGCCACCGTGCGCTCCACGGCTCGGATGAAGATCTCCAGAAACCGGGGAGATTCCGTGGCGGCGGCCGCCCGGTAGGACGCCGTCAGGAGGTGGTCACCCAGGACCAGGGCCGGCCCTATGCCTGCCGACGCCGACAGAGTAGGCTTTCCCCTGCGTTCCGGAGCCTCGTCCAGGATATCGTCATGAAGGAGCGAGGCCTCGTGGACCATTTCCACCGCCAGGGCTCCCCACCAGAACCGGTCATCCAGATCAGGACGGAGCTCCTCGGGCACCGTGAGGTAGGCTGAGAGCGGTCGGAGGAGCTTGCCGTCCAGGGCCGGCTGTGGCAAACCCGCCTCGACGAGCCTGCCCGCCAACCGTTTGAGGTTCCCACGCACCCGTTCCGTGGCTTCCTGCACGGCCTCCCGCTGGGTCTGACCCCCGCGAGTCTCCGAGGCGGGGACCGGACCCCGGGGGGACAAAGCGACGTCAACCGTTCCGGCCCCGATCATGTTCCCACCGTGCTTTGGGCGAAGGAGTGGTCGAGGCCCGGAGAGGTCCGCCCTCGCAGGACGAGCTGCATCCCCCAGGCCAGCACGAGGGCGAGAAGCGTGGCCAGGACGGCTCCCCAGAGGCCGGCTGCCGCGATCATCCCGACGGGCATGAGAAGGACGACGCCGAAGTAGCTTGCCAACCAGGGGAGCGGGAGCTGGCGCCCCCACCGGCGAGCTCCGAGACCCTCCAGCAGGCCCATGAGGACCATTCCGGTCCCCATCCACCCCAGGAGATTCACCAGAGGCATGCCGTAGAACGGACCGGAGTCCTGCCAGACCCAGTAGGGCGTCAGGTAGCTCATGGCCGGATCCAGCGCCAGGTCCCAGGCCGTCAGGAAGTAGGCCCCCAGGGTGATTCGCCCGAGGCGCTGTGAGGCACCGGAGAAGACCGCGTTTGCCATGGCCCAGGAAGGGAGGACCATGAGGAACCAGCTCAGGGGGATCACTGCGGGGACCCGGCCTCCAAGCCTGGGGCCCAGGAGGCCCGTATACTCGTATCCTCCGAAGGGAAAGCCATA
>JASFRP010000387.1:0-4491 GCA_050114895.1 Gemmatimonadota bacterium | reverse complement strand
CTCATGGACGATCGAGGCCCATACCTCTACAAGGTGACGGAATACGGCCGACGCTGGACCAACATCACCGGAGATCTACCCTCCGGCCACCCTCTGGACTACGCTCTCTCCCTGGCGGAGAACCCGAACCGGGAAGGGATGCTCTTCGCGGGCACCGGGCATGGGTTCTACTACACCATGGACGACGGCACGCACTGGATTCAGCTTCAGGACGCCCTTCCCGCCGTCCCGGTGACCTGGATCGTGGTGGAGCCCCGATATCACGATCTGGTGATCTCCACCTACGGCCGCGGTCTCTTCCTGCTTCGGGACATCACCCGCCTGGAGCAGGCGGACCAGGTACCCGCCGGTGCAGAGGCGTACCTCTTCCTTCCCAGACCGGGTTTCAGGCAGGCCCGGAGCGGGAGCTCCGAGTTCCTGTTCTCTCTGGCGTCCGCTCCCCCGGGGCCCGTCACCTTCGAGATCCTGGATGGGGCCGGAGCCGTGATCCGGACCTTTGACGTCCAGGGCCGCCCTGGCCTGAACACCACCGCATGGGACCTCCAGTACGCCGGTCCCGCCCAGGTCGAACTCAGGACGATCCCTCCCTACAATCCCCACATCTGGGAGGAGGCCAGGTTCCTGGACGAGGAGACCCGTCCCATCGTCCACTGGGGAATCAACGGGCCCCGGAGGCAGGGTCCCATCGCACCTCCGGGCGAGTACACGGTGCGCATGACCGTGGATGGACAAAGCCAGACTCGACTCTTCACAGTCCTGAAGGACCCTGCCATCACGACCTCCACCGAGGACATGGTGGCTTCGACCCGGGTGCAGGTCCGTATCCGGGACGGAATGAACCGGACGGTGGACATGATCAACCGCCTGGAGATCATGCGGAAGCAGATCGAGGACCTGCAAGCGGCCCACGCCGCGGACGAGGCCGCCCTGGGAGCATTGGCCGAGCTGGGCCAGAAGATGTTCGACGCAGAGCTCCATTTCCTCTCCACCACCGAGATGCACTCCGACGACAAGTGGTACGTCGAGGCGTACAAGGTCTACATGCAGTACGTCTGGCTATCGGGTGAGGTGGCCCTGGGGGCCGGAGACGTGCAGGGCGGGGCGGAGTATCGGCCGACGGACGCGGCCGTGGAATGGCTCGCCAACATCGAATCGGAGCTGGCAGAGGGAGCCCAGGCGTTCCAGGCCATCATCAACGGGGAGGTGCCGGCCTTCAACCAGCGTTGGTCCGGGACCCTGCCGGAGATCGTCGTGCCTCCGACGAGCCTGTAGCCGGGAGGCGCCCGGCGGGTCGTCAGGGGTCGGAATCGGGGTAGCCCGGAGACCACACCGGCATCAGGAGGATGAGCTCCGACTCTCCTTCGGTGGGCACCGAAACCTCGATCTCGGCCACCTGGGCTTCCGGCGCTGGGAAGCGAATCCTGTACACGATGGCGTTGGCATCGGGATCCCGACCCTGGCAACCCAGGGCCGCTGCCGTCGACGCCAGACCCGAAAACAGCAGGACGCGAGCAATTCGCCAACGGGATGCGGCCATCACGGGGTCCCTCCTTTGGTCTTGCCCTGGGCTCCTCTCGGAGAGGCGGCTCATCCACTCACATCTTGAGGCAGCGCAGCGGTCCCCAATGAAACATCGGAGCCGCTCGTTCTTGGCCAGTCTCCACGGCGTGCGGCGTGGGCCGGGCGGCGCGAAACGGACCGGATCTCCCCGACGGGCCCCGCGATGGTCCTCCCTTGTCGCGTCCAGCCGGTCCGTCTCGACACGACCCTGCCACCGCCGTACACTTGGCCCTTCCCTCACTTCCCGGGACGCGTGCCGAAAGGGGGGAGAAGGGACTGAAAGGCCACCCGTCCGTGCCCCGAACTCGCTCGGATCAGCGCAACCCCAGACGAGGCTGCAACATGATACCCCGCTTCCCCGCTCCCCGGCGCCACTTCGTGCGATTCCTCGCCCCGGCGTACCTCTCGGCCTGCGGGCTCATCCAGTGTGCCTGCGAGGTGGGTCAGACCGGAACTCAGGATCTATCACCTATCGATCCACAGGCCGTTCAGGATCAGGACGAAATGACCTGGGACGATTACCGCCCCATTCCCGGCCAGAACTGGGCTGACCCCACCCTCGTGCCGGAACGTGGCTTCAAGCTCGCCGTCGTAGGAATCGATTTCCCGGATCAACCCTTCGTCATTACGCTGCCAAAGGAATCCGACCCCTTCGGCAATCCGCAGATCGACCCCATCGCCAGGGAGGATGTACCCCAGTTCTACGCTGATTTCTGGATGAAACCCAGCGAGGTCAATCACCACCACACCATCAGCGGGTATTGGATGGAGCAATCCAGGGGAAAATTCGGGATCACCGAGGTGGAGGTCTTTGGCCCTTACCGGATGCCGAAGCCCCGCTGGGAGTATGGACTCAACGAGTATGGCCAGAACGAGTACACCCCCGATGGAAGTATCGCCAGGAGCCGAATGGAGCCGGATTGTGACTCCATCTGGTCCGAGGACGTGGGGGTCCCCGCCGATAGTCTGCGCGCCAGATTCGACGCGGTTCTTCGCATCTACGCGAGCTACGATGAAACGGGTGTCTGGCAGGAGTTTGGGGAGATGAAGTTCAACTCCAGGGAGGACATCCCGCCGGAATGGGGGAATCCGAATCCCGAGATGCCCCGCTGGGTTCCCACCCGGTACGTGGCATGGACGAGTTGGCTCGCCGGTGCCCAGCAGTGGGGCCTCTCCTCCCTGCGCCAGGGCGAGAACTCGGGAACCATCACCCACGAGTTGGGACACTACGCCTTCTCGCTCCCGGACCTGAACAACAACCCCTACGTGGAGCCGTACCGCAGGGTCGCCGCCGGCACCTGGGACATGATGGACCGAGGCTGCTTCAACGGGCCTGGAGGACCCCACAGGCGATGGGTCGTGCCCCCCACTGGAGGGGCCGCCATGCCGGCGGGCCTCATGGTGAAGAACCGGCTCGAGAACGATTTCATCACCGAAGCCCAGGTACTGGAGCTGAATCGGGACGGCCTCGCCCAATCAGGGCTGGCCGTGGCGAAGGTTACGGCCCGGGCCGTGGAGCCCCTCCCCGGCACCTTCGCCGGAATCATCGTCAGGTTGGATGGAGCCGACCCCCAGGACCGGACACCAGAGGACGATCCGGCGACGAATCCTCTCTCTCCCGGCACCCCCAGCTACGACGCCTACTCCATGGAGGTCGTGCAGCGGATCGGGTACGACTCTTTTACACCGGACAACGGCGTCCTCCTGGCCAAGTTCAAGGACAGCTTGAGGGGGAGAAACGGGGGCCCCAACGCCTTCAACAGCTACATCTGGGTCATCGATGCCCACCCCGAAGACATCGGCGTGGTTGACTACGTGAAGCCCGACGGCGAGGAGGTGATGAGGACGATTGCCGACTACCGCCAGCTCAATGACGCCCTCTTCCATGCCGGGCTGGATTCCGGGAGCGAGTTCGAGTGGGAGGATCCTTACAACCGGCTCCACTTCTATGTCGTCGACCTGGAGCGGAACGCCGACGGCATCCTCACCTATACCCTCGGGGTCCGGTCCCTGGACGGCTCCGGGCCTCAGAAGCGGGGTGTGGACCTGAGGGGACCGACCGACATCCGGGCTCTCGAGGCAACCACCCTCATCCCCTTCCTCTTGACGAACAAGGGGGACTCCGAGGCCTCCGACCCGGCTCTCCATCCGGATGACGCCTCCGCGTATCTCACCTCCGACATCTACCGCCTTTCCCTCTCCATGGAGGGCGAAGGATGGTCGGGGCGCTTCCTCAACGGGCTGGTAGCCGTGGAGGCTGGGAAGTCGATAGAGCTGACGGTCCTGGTGACTGGTGGCCAGGCGGCTGTGGACTCCGCCACCTTGACCCTCACGGCCACCTCGGAGAGCGACCCCTCGGCGACGGTTACCGCCACGGTGAAGGTCTCCCGGTAGCTTTTGTCGGACCGGCTCGGCCTTCTCCAGATCGGCCTGGGGGAGGCCCGTGGTGGAGCTCCTGCCCGCAAGACCCTCGATCAGGGCAAGAACTCTGTAACGCTTCTGGTGATGTCATCTAAGTCTATATTTCCCTGTGTATTGCGTCCTTCTATCTAAGGTATTGTCGCAAATACCGAGACGGCCCGGATGGAACTGCCTTATACCCCGTCACGACACACTCGGAGTCCGGCCAAAAGCAGAGGCTTTTGGGCCCCCGCTTCCGCAGTTTGCAGGAATCCCACGCCGGCCGCAGAATGTCGCATCTTACGGATCCCAGCCAGGGTCCCCCGGGGACGTCACGCATTCACCCTCTTCACGGGAGGAACCATGCGAGCCCACCCTGCGTTTTACGGCGTTCTCTTCGTCGTCGGCGCTCTTGGTCTTGCCCCGCCGTACCTGCATGCCCAGGGCACCCTGGAAGACTTCCTCCGGGCGGACAGCATCGGCGATCGACTTCAGGGCTTGGTTGTCGACGTGGTGGAACAGCCCACCTGG
>JASFRP010000386.1:0-4495 GCA_050114895.1 Gemmatimonadota bacterium | reverse complement strand
ACCTCGGCAAGGCCGGCAGCGCTCCCGACAAGCACCCGATCAAGGACCTGGGCAAGGCCGGTAGCGCTCCCGACAAGCACCCGATCAAGGACCTGGGCAAGGCCGGCAGCGCTCCCGACAAGTGGACGATCCGCGACATGCAGCGGCTGTCCGACTTTGCCGCGGCTCGCGACTGGTCCGCCGCGGACCTGAAGAGAGTGGAGAACGTCCTCCGCATGGACGGTTTCCAGAGGCTGGGAGACGTGCCCGGATTCCAGCGTCTCATCACCTCGAGCCCGTCCTTCTATCAGGCCATGTCGGATGGGAACGCCAAGGCGTTCCTGGCCCAGAGCGGGATTGGCGAATAGAGCCTGATCGGTTAGGCTCACGCGTCGTGTAGTCGGGGAGACACCGTCGAAATCGGCGGTGTCTCCCCCTGTTTGACCTGCCGCAGGGGGTGCACCGTGTCCCGTCTCCTCGCAGGGCGTCGCCTTGCCGCTTGCCTGCTTCTGTCCCTGATCCTCGTTCCCTCCGCGGGATCCGCCCAGTACAGCACCGTCGATACCAAGCACGCCCGGATCTTCTACCGGGGCTTCGCCCACGGCTTCATCATCGACTACGCAACCCGGTGCTTCGAGAACGCGTTCGCCTTCTACGAGGACGTCTACCACTACACGCCGTCGGAGAAGGTCAACGTGTTCCTGGACGACTGGGCCGACTACAACAACGCCGGAGCGTGGACGGCGCCCCGGAACGGCATCAGCGTCATGATCTCCCCCACCAACCGGGTCTACGAGACCGCTCCCAGCAACGAGCGGATCAACCACTCCCTGAATCACGAGATGATGCACATCGTGGCCCTGGACCAGGCGGCGGGATGGGACCGTTTCTTCCGGACCCTGTTCGCGGGAAAGGTGCGGGCGACCCCCGAGCACCCGGAGACGATCCTCTACGAACTCCTGACCAGTCCCCGCCGGGCGGCCCCCCGCTGGTATCACGAGGGGATTGCCGTCTTCATGGAGACCTGGATGGCGGCGGGGCTGGGGCGGGCCCAGGGCCCGTACGACGAGATGGTGTTCCGTTCCATGGTCAAGGACAAGAGCCCCTTCTACGATCCCCTGGGCATCGAATCCGAAGGCACCCAGGTCGACTTCCAGGCCGGGGTCAATTCCTACCTCTACGGGACGCGCTTCATCAGCTACCTGGGCCTGATCTACGGCCCGGAGAAGCTGGTGGAGTGGACGGGGCGCGGGCCGGGCAGCAAGGGGTCCTTCGCCGCCCAGTTCAAGAAGGTCTTCGGAATGTCGCTGGACGACGGGTGGGCGGACTGGGTCCGCTGGGAACACGCGTTCCAGGAAAAGAACCTGGCCGCCATCCGGGAGTATCCGGTCACCCCGTTCCGGGACATCTCCCGCCGCGCCCTGGGCTCCGTTTCCCGGGCCTACTACGATCCCGGGTCCAAGCGCCTCTACGCGGGGCTCAACTACCCGGGAATCGTGGGGCACCTCGCCGCCATCGACACCGAGACGGGGGAGGTGGAACGCCTCATCGACATTCCCGGTCCCGCCCTCTACTTCGTCACGTCCCTCGCCTGCGACGGTTCACGAACCCTGTTCTACACCGCCAACAACGGGGATTGGCGGGATCTTCACGCCTACGACCTGGAAACGGGCGAGGACCGCCGGCTCATGAACGACGTCCGGATCGGCGACCTCGCCTACTGCGGGGCGGACAGCATGCTGTGGGGCATCCGCCACTTCAACGGGGTGTCCACCCTCGTCCGGATGCCGCCCCCGTACACGGAATGGCAGCAGGTGTTTTCCCCGCCCTACGGCACGGTGATGTACGACATCGACGTGTCCCCCGACGGAACCCTGCTCTCCTTCTCCCTGTCCGAGGTCAGCGGCCGGCAGACCCTGTGCCTGGCCGAAACCGACAAGTTGCTGGACGGGGACGCCTCCTCCTACGAGCTCTACGACTTCGGAAGCTCCCTTCCCGGAAACTTCGTCTTCTCCCCCGACGGGAACTATCTCTACGGCAGTTCCTACGTCACCGGGGCCTCCAACATCTGGCGCTGGAGCTTCGCCGCCGACTCCATGGAGGTGGTCAGCAACTGCGAAACCGGGTTCTTCCGGCCCATACCCCTGGGCGGGGGCTCGCTCATCGCCTTCCGGTACACGGGCGAGGGGTTCGTGCCCGGATACATGGAGGCGGAGCCCCTCCAGGACGTGAACCCCATCACGTTTCTCGGCAACGAGATCGTGGAAGCGCATCCCGTGGTCAAGGACTGGAACGCGGGCTCGCCCCAGGACGTGGACCTGGATCCGCTGGTGGAACGGGTCGGCCCCTACCGTCCCCTGGGGAGCATCGGGGTGACATCGGTCTATCCGGTGGTGGAGGGCTACCGCCATATCACCTCCGACGGGGAACCCGCGGACTACGCGGCGGCCGGACTTCACATGGACCTCGCGGACCCCGGCTTCGACTACAAGCTGGGGCTCACCGCGTCCTACACCCCCGACGGCGGCCTCCCCGACGACGAGCGGCTGCACGCACACCTCGGGCTGGAGAAGGGGAAGTGGACGGTGGACCTGGGCCACAACGAGGCCGACTTCTACGACCTCTTCGGCCCCACCCGGACGAGCCGGAGGGCGAACTACGCCCGGATCGGCTATTCAACCGACCTCTTCTACGACCCTCCCCGGTCCCTGCGGCTCCGGGTCTCCACCGCCGGCTACAACAACCTCATCCGCCTCCCCGACGCCCAGAACGTGAGCGCCTCGTTCGACGAGCTGTGGACCACCAGCGCCTCGCTGAGCTACATGCACCTGAAGGCCTCCCTGGGCGCCACCGACTTCGAGAAGGGCCTTGCCTGGAACCTGCGGCTCACCAACAACTACGTCAACAAGCGGACGTTTCCCAAGCTCCTGGGAACCTTCGACGTGGGAACCCCCCTGCTTCCCCACTCCTCGGTGTGGCTGCGAACCGCGGCCGGGATCGCCCCCGGGGACCGCGAGGAGCCGTTCGCCAACTTCTTCTTCGGGGGGTTCGGCAACAACTGGGTGGACCACGGCCGCATCAAGCGGTACCGGGAATACGATTCCTTCGCCGGCCTCGACCTGGACAAGCTGCACGGCGCCCTGGGACAGATCGGCGGCACGAACTTCGCCAAGGTCATCGTGGACGTGAACCTGCCTCCCGTCCGCTTCCGCCGGGTGGGCAGGCCCAGTTTCTACCTCACCTGGGCGCGGTTCTCCGTCTTCACCTCCGGGCTCGCCACCAACATCGACGATCCCGAGAGCTTCCCCCGGTCCCTCGTCGCCAACGTCGGCGGGCAGAGCGACATCCGCTTCACCCTGCTCAATCACCTCAACATGACGCTGTCCCTGGGGTATGCTTTCTCCTTCGACCAGCACGCCAAGCCCGACAATGAATTCATGGCTTCCCTGAAGGTCCTGTGATCGAATTCCTGAACATTCTCACGAGCCTCCTGCCCGTCCTCGTCTTCCTGGTGGCTCTCGTGTTCCTGGACAGCTTCAAGCTGGTGTCGCTGCGCGCCGTCCTCCAGGCCATCCTCGCCGGGGCCCTGGTCGCGGCCGCCTGCTACTTCCTGAGCGGCTTTCTTCTCGACACCCTGCCCGTCTCCAACCTCCAGTACAAGCGCTACATCGCCCCCACCCTGGAAGAGCTGCTCAAGTCCCTGTACGTGGTGTTCCTGATCCGGAGCATGCGCACCGGTTTCATCGTGGACGCCGCCATCTACGCCTTTGCCGTGGGGGCGGGGTTCGCCCTCGTCGAGAACGCCTACTACCTGCGGGAGCTGGAATCGGGGAGCCTCGTGACCTGGGTGGTGCGCGGGTTCGGAACCGCCATCATGCACGGCTCCACCATGGCCATCTTCGGGATCCTGGCCAAGGGCACCTCGGACCGGCACGGCACCATGTCCCCCGTGGTCTTCCTGCCCGGGCTCCTCGTCGCCATCGTCATCCACTCCCTCTACAACCACTTCCTGGTCAACCCGATGGCGTCGGCCGCCCTCCTCCTCGCCGTGCTCCCCTTCCTGGTCATCTTCGTGTTCGACCGGAGTGAGCGGGCCACCCGGAGCTGGCTGGGGGTCGGGTTCGACAGCGACGTGGAACTCCTGGAGATCATCCATACCGGAGAGGTCACCGAAACCCACATCGGCCAGTACCTGGAATCTCTGAAACACGCGTTCCCGGGAGAGGTGGTCGGGGATATGCTGTGCATGCTCCAGATCCACCTGGAGCTGTCGATCCGGGCCAAGGGGGTGCTCATGGCCCGGGAGGCGGGCATCCGGCTTCCCGTGGACGAGGCGGTCAAGGCCAACCTTGAGGAGCTAAAATACCTGGAGAAATCGGTGGGCAAGACGGGCAAGATGGCCATGACCCCGTTCCTGAACATGACGAGCCGGGATCTGTGGCAGCTGTACATGCTGGGAAAGTGAGGGACTGACACCGTGAGAAAGCCGGTCATCCTCGTCACCGGAGCCAACGGA
>JASFRP010000385.1:0-4499 GCA_050114895.1 Gemmatimonadota bacterium | reverse complement strand
TTCTGGACGCTCTTGAGGGAGCCCAGGCCAGGGAGGTGCCCTGGACCGTCGGTGTAGCCGGCGACTCCCTGGATTTGGACGGTGTGGCAATCCGGGTCCTCTGGCCCCCGGAAGAGAAAGGCGAGATCGGTGAGGCGGAGGGCGCCAACGGCGCATCTCTGGTCCTCGAGGTCCGTCTCGGCTCCTTCTCGGCCCTTCTCACCGGAGACGCCCCGGCGGAGGTGGAGGAGACGCTCCTCCCACGGCTTCTGTCGCCTTCGATTCAGGTCCTGAAGCTGGGCCACCACGGGAGTCGGACCTCCACCTCCCCCGAGCTCCTGGAGCGCATCACCCCGGAAGTCGCCCTGGTCTCCGCGGGCCTCCGGAACCGCTTCGGACACCCCCACGCTGCCGTCCTGAGGCGCCTGGAGGCCAGGGGCGTGAAGGTGTATCGCACTGACCAGGACGGGACGCTCACCCTCCAGGCCCGGAAGGACGGAAGCTATCGTGTGCGGAAGGAGCACGGTGGAGCGGGATTCGAGAGTATTCCGGTTGACCCCCGAAAGAGGTAATCGTATATGGAGCAGGAGTTGGCGAGATCGGAGTCCCGAGTCACCCGCCTCTTGAGGTTTAGCCATGGCCGACGCCGCCGTCGTCACCATCGACAGACACATCATCGAGCAGGAGCGAAAATACCCTGAAGCCACCGGGAGGCTGAGCAACATCCTGGTGGACCTGGCGCTGGCGGCGAAGCTCATCCACCGGGAGGTGGCCATGGCGGGGCTGGTCGACATCCTGGGTAGCGCCGGGACGGTGAACGTGCAGGGCGAGACGGTGCAGAAGCTGGACCAGTTCGCCCAGGACGTCATCTACAACGCCATGGATCACGGGGGAAACCTCTGCTGCATGGTCTCGGAGGAGGAGGAGGACGTCATCCCCATCCCTGAGCAGTTTCCGGTGGGGGATTACGTCCTCCTGGTGGATCCCCTGGACGGCTCCTCCAACATCGATGTGAACATCTCCATCGGGACCATCTTCTCCATCCAGCACAAGGTCTCGGCCGGTGTGCGGGGTTCCGTCGCGGATTGTCTCCAGCCGGGAATCCGGCAGGTGGCGGCGGGATACGTGCTGTACGGCTCCTCCACGATGATGGTCTACACCAGCGGAGCCGGCGTCTACGGGTTCACCCTGGATCCCTCCATCGGGGAGTTCCTCCTGAGCCATCCCAATATCCGCATCCCGGATCCCCCCCAGCGATACTACTCCGTGAACGAGGCCTATTACCAGCGCTGGTCCCGGGGCCAGCAGGAGATGGTGAAGTGCCTCAAGGGCCTGGGGGAGACGGATCTCCCGCCGTTCCGCTCCCGCTACATCGGGTCCCTGGTGGCAGACTTCCATCGGACCCTCATGAAGGGAGGGATCTTCATGTATCCCCGGGATACCGCCAGCCCGGAAGGAAAGCTCCGGCTCCTCTACGAGGCCTCGCCCCTGGCCAAGGTGTGCGTGGAAGCTGGGGGCAGGGCATCGGACGGCGAACAGAATATCCTGGAAATCGTTCCGTCCGGGCTCCACCAGAGGACGCCGCTGTACCTGGGATCCTCCGAGTTCGTGGACATGGCGGAGGAGTTCCTCCGGAAGGCACCGGCTCTCCCCTCTTGACAAACCCCGGAAGGGGGAGTCTCCGGGCCGTTTTCACGGAACCATCAGATTTCTGAGGGTGGCTCAGGAATTTGATGGTTTCCGTCGGTTTGAAAGAACACGTAAGTCTTTTTCGATTAAAGACTTAAGGGTTCTACCATCCTGGCACCGTTCTTGCCCTTTCCACTCCCGGTATTCCCGTGCCCCCGAGGGGGCCTCTGGCTGCGGCTGGAGTCGGTAGGATCGAGGCTCGAGAGAGCTCGACGGCCAGCGGGCATTTTCCACTCCATCCATGGAGAGACCAACACCATGAAGCACCTCCGATTCCTCGTCCTGGCCGCATTGGTGGCGATGCCGCTGACGGCCTGCGACGACGACAACGGTAAGTCCACCGAGCCGCCCATCACCGGGACGATCTCCGGAACGGTGGCCGTCGAGGGGACCGGGCTTTCCGGCGTGAATGTCGCGCTGGTCGGACCGACCTCCGGCAGCGTGACCACCGGCGCCGGTGGCGCCTACTCCTTTACGGGCGTAGAGGCGGGCAGCTACGCCGTGGCCATCGTCGGTTTCGAGCTGGATGACATCGTCTTCGGGACGCAGACGAAGACCATCACCATCACTACGGCCGGGCAGGTCGTGACCGTCGACTTCGCCGGGTCCTACATCCGAACCGCCAACATCAGCGGTACCGTCCGGGCCGAAGGCGAAGGTGCGCTGGCTGGTGTTGCCGTCACCCTGACCGGGCCGGAGGGCGCCAAGAACGCCGTCACCGACGAGGCCGGTCACTACTCAGTTTCCGGTCTCCGGAAGGGAGACTACACGGTCGCCATCACCGTCCCCGAGGGTTACACCTTCGCGAACGACTCCTACCAGGTGTCCGTGGGCGTGGGCGAGGCCAAGGAAGTCTCCTTCTTCGGTGAGGCCGACGTGGTGGTGGATCCCGTGACGGCCAACGTCGTCATCAAAAGCGTGACGAACGCCCTCACCGGCGCCACCATCAACCCCAACAACGTGACGGGGCAGGTCGACATCACGGTCCAGGTCGACCCCGGTCAGAACGACCTGCAAAAGGTCTGCGTCCTCCTGGACGGCGCGGAGATCGCCAACGGCTGCCAGACGCTGGGTAGCGCGGTCGCCGAGCAGCTTCAGTCCGGCGTCCTGGAGATCGTCTTCACGATCTTCACCAACGACTTCGACGGGACCACGGGTGCGCCGGTCTACGCCAACGACACCTATGAGCTCTCCGCGGTTCTGTCCCTGGAGAACGCCCAGCAGTCCAACGTCACCACCAGCATGAACCTGACGTTCAAAAACACCGACATGGTGACGGCGGTCTTCACGCCCGAGTTCCAGGCTGTGGTGGAAGGCGAGTACGTTGTGGGCGGGCTGATCACCGTCAAGCTCATGCCTACTCTGTACTCCGGGAAGACCCTGAGCTCCATGGATGTGGAGTTTTACTGGGACGACTTCACCGTGGACGGTCCTTTCCCGGCCACTGAAGAGTTCGTCTACGTCTACGACGATTACGGCTTTGACAACTACTACGATGAGGGCGTCTGGGTTGGCAACGGCGAGTTCTCCGACGGCACTCTGGCCACCATCTCGACCTGGGCCACGCTCGCCGGCACTACGGTGACCGACGTCAACTTCGACTACGAGCCGGCCTACTTCGATTACAGCTGGTACCTCACGGATCAGGTCAACGATCCCGAGCTCGCCTGCTGCTCCCAGAACTGGGTGGGTCCGGACTACATGCCGGGAGACGGCGTCGACAGCGATGATCCTTACGACGAGCTGGTCGGCGTGGATCACTACATGTTTGTCATCGACGCCTTCGCTGACCTGGACGATGACGACCTCGAGGTCCTCCTGGACGACGACGCCATCGACTTCACTTCGTACGCGTCGGTGGCCTCGGACGGCACCATGGCCGATGCGGGCCTGGAGTTGAGCCTGAACAACGACGACCATGACATCTGCGCCGTGGTGTGGGACAAGTTCGGCCAGTGGTCCTGGGAGTGCCTGTCCGGGGACGAGGGGTCCAACGGTGAGCCTCTAATCTTCGGGTACGACGACACGGCTCCGACCAACCAGGAAGTCGAGGATCAGCCGCCGGAGCAGGTGATCTACAACATCGCCGATGCAGCCCTGGGGCTCGACCTCGGCGGCTTGAACGTGAGCGCTTCGGAGGACCGTTCCGGCTTCTCCAGTGTGCCCTTCCGTGGCTACATCCAGTGGTGGAACGCCGACGACACAGAGTATAAGTGGGCGGATGACGAGGACGACGGGGGCGCGTTGAACACGCCGCTGCCCATCGAGTCCTGTACCGTTGCAGGGGCGATGCCATGCTATCCCGACTGGGATACGGGATATGACGGCGTGTTCTACATCAACGGTTCCATGAACAACCAGGCCGGCGTGCAGAATGCCACCATGATCGAGGGTTGGGTCTACAACGACCAGACCGCACCGACGGTGAACGCCAACGTCTCCGTGCCTGCGTACATCTACCTCGGCCAGCCCATGGCCTTCTCCGTCCCCGTGGAAGACAACCTGCACCTGGGGAGCACGGCCTTCGGGTTCCACCTCACAGGCGGGTTCGATGTCTGGTACCCCCTTGGTGGGAACATCCCGAACGGTGCCGGCGACCAGGATCCGTGGGACGGGAACTTCCCCACGGAGGAGACGGCCTCCATCAGCATCGATCCGGCCATCATGGGCGTGCAGAGCTATCCTGGCTTCGGCGCGGCGGCCCGCTACGATGCCGTCAGGGCCATCCATACGGACCTGGCCGGGAACGTCTCTGGCATCTCCTCTAACAACATCCTCGCCACCAGCTTCTCGGACACCCCCGGGGACTTCTCTGGGGCGGGAATCACGGC
>JASFRP010000384.1:0-4502 GCA_050114895.1 Gemmatimonadota bacterium | reverse complement strand
CCAGCGCCTGTCCTCTCTGGTAGGTTCGTATGTGGACTCCAGGAGGGGGACGCTGGTGAGGATCACCGCCACGGACGACGGGCTCCGTCTCGGCAATACCTCCCTGGTCCCGGTGTCCGAGCGCCGGTTCGAAGCCACCGACGGGACCACGGTGACGTTCGAGGCCGCTCCCTCCGCCGACGGAAGACCCGCGGCCATCATGGACTCCCCCGGCGCCGACGGGGTTCGCCTGGAGCCGGTTCCCCCCTTCGAGCCGACGGAGGAAGAGCTCGGCGACTATCTGGGCACCTTCCGGAGCGACGAGGCCGAGGCCACCTATACCGTGGTGCTGGAGGATGGGGAACTGGTGGTGAAGGACCGGTGGGGGGAGGGGCGAATCCTGCGCCCCATCTACCCGGACGCCTTCAGCGGGGGCGGGAGCATCTTCATCTTCCGACGTGACCAGGGAGGGCGGGTGACGGAGGTGAGCTTGAGCCAGAGTCGGGTCTGGGACCTGCGCTTCCGGAAGATCCGTTGAGGAATACCACGACGCAGGAGGTCCGGATGGACAGGTGCAAGGCTGCCTGGGCGAGGCCTGGCGGTACCGGGAGGGCACCGGAAGGCTGGCGGGGGTGGGGATGCCGGGCCCCCTTGGGACACCAGGCGCTAGCGCTCTGCATCAGCATCTCGGTAGCCCTGGTCCCCCTCCTGGCGGGGCAGGATGCCGCATGGGCCCAGACCTCCCAGGCTCCCCCGACTCGGGCCGGGGACTCCGCGGCATCACGGCTCTGGGCACCTCCGGCCTCTCAGGCCGCCGGTCCCCTCTCCGTCCTGGACGCCACCATACCGGAGCTCCAGGAGGCCATGGCGCGGGGGGAGCTCACCTCCGTTGATCTGGTGGAGATCTACCTGGCCCGCATCGAGGCCTACGACCGGGACGGTGCCCGGCTGAACGCCATCGTACGGATCAATCCCCGGGCCCGGGAGGAGGCTGCGGCCCTGGACCAGGAGAGGGCCCGAGGCGCGGTCCGGGGACCCCTGCACGGAATCCCGGTGATCGTGAAGGATAACTACGACACGCGTGATCTCCCCACCACGGGGGGTTCCGTGGCCCTGGCCGGGATGGTTCCCCCGGACGACGCGTTTCAGGTAACCCGTCTTCGGGAGGCGGGGGCCATCGTGCTGGCCAAGTCGAACATGCACGAGCTGGCCATGGGCATCACCACGGTGAGCTCCCTGGGAGGGCAGACCCGTAACCCCTACGATCCCGCCCGAAATCCCGGAGGTTCCAGCGGGGGCACGGGGGCAGCGATTGCGGGAGCGTTCGGGGCCGTGGGTTGGGGCACCGACACGTGTGGCTCCATACGGATCCCCAGCTGCTTCAACAACCTCTTCGGCCTCCGGCCCACCAAGGGGCTGTCCAGCATCGATGGGATCATTCCCCTGGCCCACACCCAGGACGTGGGTGGGCCTCTGGCACGGAACGTCACTGATCTGGCGGTGGCACTGGACGCCACGGTGGGGCCGGATTCGGCGGACCCGGCCACCCTTGCCCTGGAGGGGCGGGAGATCCCACGGTTCCGGGATGCTCTGGATCCCGAGGCCCTCCAGGGGGTGCGCCTGGGAGTGGTGGCGGAGCTCTTCGGGGACCCCCCTGAGGACCGGGAGGTGGATTCCCTCCTTCGGGACGCCATCGGCAGGATGGTGGAGGCGGGGGCCGACACTGTGACCGTCGAGATTCCGGGGCTGGAAGAGCTGGCACGGGCGTCCGGAGTCATCAACTACGAAGCGAAGTTCGACCTCATGGACTACTTCGCCGCCACCCCCGGGGCGCCCGTGGCCTCCCTGGAGGAGATCATGGACCAGGGCCTCCACCACGAGGCTCTGGAGGACGCCTTCCGGAGGAGGGAGCGGGTGGAGGTCCGGGACTCGGAGGAATACCGGACGGCGCTGGCCAAACGGGACGCCCTCGCTGCCGCCCTTCTGACGGCAATGGAGGAGAACGGGGTGGATGCCTTGGCCTATCCCAATGTGCGTCGGAGGCCGGCCCTCATCGGGGAGTCTCAAGGAGGGTCCAATTGCCAGGTCAGCGCCGGATCGGGCTTCCCGGCCATGGCCGTCCCGGGAGGGTTCACCGAGGACGGCTTGCCCACGGGGCTGGAGGTTCTGGGAAGGCCCTTCGACGACGCCCGGCTGGTGGCCATGGCCTACGCGTACGAGCAGGCGGTGCATCCACGCCGGCGTCCCCCGGCGGCACCGGCCCTTGAAGACGGAAGACTCCCGGCCCCGGTGCCCTTCGAGATCACGGTCCCGGTGGTCCCCGGCGAAGAGGGATCGCTCTACGGGCGGTTCGCCTTCGATCCGGTGGTACGGACCCTGGCCTTCGACGTGGAGGTCTCGGGGATCCCGGAGGAAGAGGTCTACGCGGTGACCCTCCACCGGGTGGGGCAGGAGTCCTCGGGCCCCGCGATCCATCGACTGATGGGCCCCGGACAGTCCCGGGAGGCGGGCGTCGTGGCCCTCGGTAATTCCGGAGCCGAGGAGCTCGTGGCCGGGGGGTTGTCACTGGCCCTCTATACCGCCTCACACCCCCGGGGCCTCTGGACGGCCTTTCGGCTGCCGCCGCGCGACGATCCCCGGTAGAGAGGATCTCTGCTGGACTCCCGCGAGAGGCACGGGCGTCCCAGAGGGTTGAGGACTCGGCGAACCGAGCCGGAGGAGGGAGGAGTCAACCATGCCGAGGAGCCGCACGAAGGGCGTATTCTGCCTCGAGGGGGACTGGTACCCGGACCTTCGACGTCCCACCACTGTGGGGCCGGTCCTGGACCTCCTGGAAAAGTCCAATATTCCTCCGGTGCCGAGCATTCGACGGGATATCGGGACCGTTCCGGAGCTGGAGTACTACCTCCAGAAGTGGACTCAGCAGAGGTACGCCAGGTATCCGATCCTCTACCTCGGATTCCACGGCTCCCCGGGTGAGCTTCATGTGGGACCCCGGTACGCCGAACAGGTGACCCTGGACTGGCTGGAGGACCGGCTGGAGGGGAAGTGCAAGCGCCGGGTCGTCCACTTCGGATCCTGCGGCACCCTGGCGATCCACGGAAACCGACTGAATCGGTTTCTGGAACGAACCGAGGCCCTTGCAGTCTGCGGCTACGAGGGAGACGTGGACTGGATGCTCTCCACCGCTTTTGAGATCGTGCTGCTCAGCGGGTTTCAGCAGAACACCTTCACCCGGCCCGGGATGGCGGCCGTGGAACGACGAGTCCGCTCGCAGGCCGCTCGGCTGGTTCGGGACCTGAAGTTCAGGATGGTCGTCGCCCCCAGGAGGTCACGGGGGAGAAGGGCTCAGTCCTCCTCCTCCGGAGACCAGGGATAGGACAGCATCAGCCTGGCCCGGGTCACCTTCTCCAGGTGTGGGAGCCCGTTGTCGGTGATCTCTCTCACCACCTTCAACAGTGTCTGGAGCTTCTTCTCTTCTTCCGGGTCGTCTCCGTCGAGCTGTAAATAGACGGCCTCGGGCTTCTTGGGCTTCCGGAGGGAGAACTCCTTCGCCTTTCCGACGATGCGGGAGGCCACCAGCCCCGCCCCTTCCAGCACCGAAAGGTGGTGGTACAGGTGGTAGCGGTTCTCCCCGGTGATCTCCTCCAGCTCCACCGTGGTGCGGGTGTCCTTCTCCAGAGCCTTGAGGATCCCCTGTCGGGTGGGGTGGGCGGCGGCCTTCACCACCTCGCTGGTGTAGGATCGCCCGGAGCTGGCTGTGCGGTTACCTGGCCTTGGAGGAGTCATTGCCGGTCCCCTTCTTCTTTCGGTCCCCCTTCCGCTTCATTTGCATCCTCTTCTCGTAGAGGACACGGGACACCATTCCCCGGGAAGTGAGTGCACTCTCCACCGCCCCGAGGTTGGCGTCATCCGCTCCCAGCTCGGCGTACCGGGCGAACTCTTCCTCTCCGATCCCTTTCTCCTGCAGGAAGGTGTAGGTGCTCCCGGCGTGTCTCTGGGTCCGGGTCTCGGTGCGCTGGAGGTAGAAGTGGGAGATCATGTGATACACCCGACCCTCTGCGAACTCGAAGGTCACAAAGACCGCCGGCTCGCCGTACTTCTTGCCCAGCTCCTTCGAGGTCACCAGCACGTGGACCTTCTCGGGATCCAGCACCCGGATCGGATAGCTGCTCCCCTCGAGCCACCACTGGGGATCGTCGTCGGGGCCGAGGATGGAGGAGAGGAAGGGGTCCTCCCGATCCAGGATCTCCACCCGGACCACCTCGTCTGCCGTGGAGCGCCCGTTGTATTCCAGGAAGCCCGGAAAGGCGGGCTCCACGACGTGTTTCAGCGCCCAGTCCGTGGTGAAGAGGAACCCGCCTTCCTCTACGAACTGGTGCAGCTTGCGAAGCCCCTGGGGCGAGAAGTGGCCGGGGCAGTTCACGAAGATCACCTGGTCCGGCCGGAGGTTGGCGTTGTCGATCTGCCGCGGGTCCACGGCGGTGCAGGGAATCCCCCCCTGGCCGAACACCTGCTCGATG
>JASFRP010000383.1:0-4516 GCA_050114895.1 Gemmatimonadota bacterium | reverse complement strand
GGCGGTGAGCGAGACGAATCCGGACCTGGTCTTCATCGGAATGGGGGAGAGCTGTATCCGGGGCAACATCATGCCCGGCGACGGCGTGTACCGCAGCAGGGACGGAGGGGAGAGCTGGGAGCACGTGGGCTTCCGGGAGTCCGACGCCATCTCGAAGATCCGCATCCACCCCACCGACCCCGACATCGTCTACGTGGCCTCATTCGGGAAGTACAGCGTTCCGAGCCCCCAGCGGGGGGTCTTCAAGAGCACCGACGGAGGGGAGACCTGGCGGAAGGTCCTCTTCCGGGACGACAACACCGGGGCGGTGGACATCAGCATCGACCGGAACAACCCGAACGTGATCTACGCGGCTCTCTGGGAGGCCTACCGGAAGGAGTACCAGATGTCCAGCGGGGGCCCCGGAAGCGGCCTCTTCAAGAGCACCGACGGCGGGGAGAATTGGACGGAGATCACCCGAGCCCCGGGGATGCCTCAGGAGGGCCCCATCGGCCGCATCGGCATCTCGGTTTCCGGAGGGGACTCGAACCGGGTCTACGCCCTGGTGGAGAACGACGACGGAGGCCTCTTCCGGAGTGACGATGCCGGGGTAAACTGGACACTGGTGAACGACGACCGGTCCATCCGCCAGCGGGCCTTCTACTACACCCACGTCTTCGCCGACACCCGGGATCCCGACGTGGTCTACATGGAGAACACCACCCTCTTCCGCTCCGAGGACGGCGGAGAGACCACCGAGTCCATCAACAACGGCACGCACGGGGACTTCCACGACCTGTGGATCGATCCCGACGATCCGTCCCACATGGTGGTGGGGAACGACGGTGGCGGTGCCGTCACCGCGAACACCGGCGAGAGCTGGACCGACGAGGACTACTCCACGGCCCAGTTCTACCACGTCATCACCACCGAGCACATCCCCTTCCACGTCTGCGGTGCCC
This sequence comes from Gemmatimonadota bacterium, assembly GCA_050114895.1. Lineage (GTDB taxonomy): Bacteria > Gemmatimonadota > Gemmatimonadetes > Longimicrobiales > Gaopeijiaceae > JASFRP01. Next base: position 3,575 of record JASFRP010000383.1, on the reverse strand, counting down.
AGCAGGACAACAGCACCCTTTGCATCCCCTACGACTGGAACGCCTCGGCCTACGGGTTCGGGGCCGGCAGGCGCCGTGGAGGCAGGAGTGGCGAGGTCGGGGACATCACCGCCGGCGCCATGGCGGTCTCCTACCAGGCAGGGGGCGGGGAGCCGGGCTACATCGCCCCGGACCCTCTGGACATCGACATCTACTACTCCGGTACCAACAACGGTGGATACATCGACAAGTACAACCGGCGCATCGAAACCCACCGGGAGGTGAACCCCTATCCGTGGTTCTACTCCGGCGAGCCTTCCAGCGAGATCCGGGAGCGGTGGCAGTGGACCTTCCCCATCCTCTTCTCACCGCTGGATCCCCACACCCTCTACACCTCCTCCCAACGGCTCTGGAAGACCACCGACGGTGGCAAGAACTGGACGGCCCTCAGCGATGACCTCACCCGACACGATCCGGCCACCCTAGGTCCCTCGGGGGGACCCATCACCCACGACATGAACGGGCCCGAGGTGTACGCCACCATCTTCTCGGTAGGGCCGGGGAAGGTGGACATGGACGTCATCTGGGCAGGGTCCGATGACGGCCTCATCCACGTTACCCGCAACGGCGGGGAGAGTTGGGCCGACGTCACTCCCCCGGACATGCCCGACTTCGGGCGGGTGAGTCAGATCGATGCCTCGGCCTTCGACGCCGGCACCGCCTACGTTGCAGTAAAGCGGCCCCTCCTCAACGACCAGGCCCCCTACATCTTCCGGACCCGGGATTACGGGGGGAGCTGGACCCGAATCGTGGACGGGATCCGGGAAGACGCGTACGTCCATGTGGTCCGGGCGGATCCCAACCGGGAGGGCCTGCTGTATGCCGGCACCCAGCATGGTGTCTACATTTCCTACGATGACGGAGTGAGCTGGCAGGCCCTGAACCCAAACTTCCCGGACATCCCCGTGGTCGACCTCGTGGTGGAGGCGAACGAGTTGGTGATGGCCAGCCACGGCCGGGGATTCTGGGTCCTGGACAACATCGCCCCCCTTCGGCAGATCACCCCGGAGACGACGTCCAGGGACGTCGTCCTCTTCCGGCCTCCCACGGCGGTCCGGTCCGGCACGGGGGCGACTCTGAGCTGGTGGCTTTCAGAGCCTGCGGAGCACGCCAGACTGGAGATCCTGGACGATTCGGGAGCGGTCCTCCGGACCTTCGAGCCTCGGGAGGAGTCGGAGCGCGAAGGGAGTGGAGGCGGGGGGGGCTCCGGCGGTGGCGGCTCCCCCCTGCCCAATGAGGCAGGCCTGAACCACATGAGCTGGGACCTCCGGGGGGAGGGGTACGTCACCTTTCCGGGGATGATCTTCTGGGGCGCCCGGTCCCAGGGGCCCGCCGTGCCCCCCGGCGAGTACACCCTTCGCCTCAGCGCCCACGGTGAGACCCTCACCGTGCCCCTTCGGGTGGAGCGGAACCCTCTCATAGCCGACGTCACCGACGCCGACCTCCAGGCCCAGTATGCCTTCAGCACCCGAGTCAGGGACAAGGTCACCGAGGCCAACGAGGCCGTCATTGCCATCCGCCGGGTGAAGGCCCAGTTGGAGGACCGGTACGAGCGGTCCGACGACGCACGCCTTCGGGAGGCAGGGGAGCGCCTGGACCGGAACGCCTCGGCGGTGGAGGAGAACATCTACCAGGTCCGGAACCAGAGCGGTCAGGACCCACTGAACTTCCCCATCAAGGTCAACAACCGCCTGGCAAACCTCATGGCCATGGCGGAGCGGGGAGACGGCCGCCCCGGAAACATGATGCCGGACATCTTCGACATCCTGGTGCGGGAGCTGAAGGGCTACACGGACCGGCTGGAGGAGGTCTGGGCCATCGACCTGGCGGCGGTGAACGCCGAGCTCCGGCGCCTGAACCTTGTGCACCTGGATCCGGCGTGTGACCGGCCCGAAGGGTGCAAGATGTGACGACCGGCGAGGGGAATCCCCTCTGAGACCGCTGAATGTGGCCCTCCGCGGGGCCTCCTGAGGGGCGTTCGTGGAAGGGCGAGTCGTGGACCTGGCCCAACACCGCCGTGGCGCCCTGACCACATGGACCATTCTCCTGCTCCCTGGAACGACTCCCACTTGCGGATAAGAAAGGCCTGAAAGGCCGTTTGACTACGTTATCTGGCCTGCCCGGACCTCCTCATAACGGTCTAATAACGGTCCGTATCTTGCTACTCTCGCTGGAACCTGCTTTTGACGCTCGTGGGCTACCAGGCGCACCTGGTGCCTTCACTTCGCCCCGGTTCACGTGAGAATGGTCATGACGACTAGACGAGTCCGAGTCCTTATCCCTTTGGTCCTCCTCCCCCTTATCGCCTGTGGCGATGACAAGGGTGCGGGACCCGAGAAGAACGAGGTGGCCTCGGTCACTGTCACCCCTCCTTCGTCGACCATAGAAGTCGGCGAGCTAGTCCAGTTGTCCGCCGAGGCCAAGAATGCTGAAGGCACGGTCCTCACCGCTACCATAACCTGGGCCAGCGGAACTCAGGCCGTTGCATCGGTCACCCAATCGGGGATGGTGACCGGCCTCGCCGCCGGGACTGCTACCATAACGGCTTCCGCAGGCGGCCAATCCGGGTCGGCCACGGTGGTGGTCCAGGACCTGGATCCGCCGGCGGCACCGTCCAACGTCTCCGCCACGGCCGTCTCCAACAGCGAGGTGGAGGTCACCTGGGCGGACAACTCCGACAACGAGGAGACCTTTCGGATCGACCGGGAGACCATCGTCTCGGCGGTGGCTGGAGCGGGGGAGGGCCCGGCTCTCGTAGCGGAGGAGGTGGGATCCGTGGGGCCGGGGGTCACGAGCTTCCGGGACACCGGTCTTTCCTCCAGCTCGTCCTACCGATATGGCGTCCGGGCCTGCAACACTAACGGGTGCACCGGACACACCGGGGACCCGGCATCGGTGACCACCAACCCGGAGCTGGTCCTCGAGACCTCCAGCCTCCCCGACGGCGTGGTGGGCCTGGCGTATGAGCAGACCCTGGAGGCCTCCGGGGGAGTCGGATCGATCACCTGGAGCATCTCCGGAGGAGCTCTCCCGGACGGGCTCACTCTCAGCACGGCCGGAGTCCTCAGTGGGACGCCGACCGTGGACGGTACGAGCAATTTCACCATCCAGGCCCAGAGCGGCGACGGCCAAACGGCCTCCGCCGCCTTTTCCATCACGATCAAGGCGGTCCTCGTTGTGACCACCACCACTCTCCCCGACGGGGTCGTGGGAAGCGCGTATTCGGAGAGCCTGGCCGCTTACGGTGGGGAAGGTACCTGTACCTGGACCCTCCCGGAGGGGACGCTGCCCAACGGCCTCTCCCTGGCAGCGGATGGGACGATCTCCGGCACACCTACAAAGAAAGGCACCAGCGACTTCACGGTGCAGGTCGGGTGTGAGGACGGCCAAACGGCCTCTGCCGAGCTCTCCATCACCATCCAGGCAGTCCTGGCTGTGACGACGTCCGGCCTCCCCAACGGGGTCATCGGCGTCGCCTACTCGGCTACGCTGGCCGCCACCGGGGGCGACGGCTCCTACACCTGGTCCCTGACGGG